>NZ_JAQEHY010000011.1:313-108633 GCF_027665985.1 Butyricicoccus sp. AM78-15b2TA | reverse complement strand
ATTTGATGAAAAAGTCCTTGACTTTTCGTCTCTGGCAAGACAGCCAAAAGCATTTTGATTTCCTGCGGTGCAAGACTGGCTCCCTTTGATATTCCCCAACTCCGGGAGATCATGTCCTATGACGAACTGGAGCTTGATAAGCTGGGGGACGAAAAATCGGCGCTGTTCTTCCTTATCAGCGACACGGATACCACCTACAACTTTTTGGTTGCCCTCGCTTTTTCGCAGATGTTCAACCTTCTGTGTGAACGGGCTGACAACATCTATGGCGGGCGTCTGCCCTACCATGTGCGGGTGCTGTGGGACGAGGCTGCCAACACCGGGCAGGTGCCGGGGCTGGAAAAGATTGTGGCCGTCATCCGCTCACGGGAGATCAGCCTGACGCTCTTTTATCAGGCTATGAGCCAGTGCAAGGCGCTGTACAAAGACCATTCCGAAACCATCATGGGCAACATGGACAGTATCGTATTCCTCGGAGGCCGGGAGGCTTCCACCCTAAAGGATATTTCGGAAAACTGGCTGGGCAAGGCCACCATCTCCATGCAGACCGAGGGCCGAAGCCGTGGACAGTCTGAAAGTTACAGCCAGAATATGCAGCGACTTGGCCGGGAGCTGATGACCACCAGCGAGATCACCACCATGCCCGGGGATAAATGTATCTTGCAGCTTAGGGGGCTCCCGCCTTTTCTATCCCCAAAGTATGACTTGAAAAAGCACCCGAATTACAAGTACACAGCCGAATTTGATAAAAAGAAAAACGCCTTCCGCTTGGAAAGCCTGTTCCGCCACCGGCCATTGAGACTAAAGCCGGAGGACGAATACACGGTGTACGAAGTGGACGGCTCCGACACGGACGAAGAAGCTGACCTGTTGAACTTCGATGATCTGGACAGCGACGAGTTTGTGTAACTTCGGGCCATGATGACCCGAAGCGCCGCCGATGTGGGCGGCTTTTTTTGTACCCAAAACCATCAAACAAACAAAATGGAGGAACGTATATGGAATTTTTCAATCAGGCAATCGACATTCTCAAAATTCTGGTCATGGCTCTTGGCGCCGGTCTGGCGGTATGGGGCGTCATCAACCTTCTGGAAGGTTACGGGTCGGACAACCCTGCGGCAAAAAGCCAGGGCATTAAGCAGTTCATGGCTAATTAAAGGGAACAAAAAGAAAGGAAAAGCACAATCCAGACGGTATCAGCGGCAGTCCACAAGAATAAATTGTGATTTCACAAGATTGGTGCTATAATAAGAGAAAAGTTCCTGCCGGGGCAGCCGCCCCGGTGGTATGGATAGGAAGGCGGGAAAGCAATATGCACATCAGCTATAAACCACTCTGGCATACACTGTTAGAGCGTGATATGAGAAAAGAAGATTTAAGGCTTGCTGCTGGTATGACAACGAATATGATTGCCAACATGAGCAAAGAGGGAAAGCACATCAGCATGGATACATTAGCCCGTATCTGCGAAACGCTGAATTGTGAGATTACCGATGTGATTGAGTTAGTATCAGACGAGCCTGCTTCCACAGGAGGTAAGGAGCATGAGCGAATTGAAACCAAGAATAACGGAAAACGGAATTGATTATATCCTTGTCGGAGATTACTATATCCCAGATTTGAAGCTGCCGGAGGAACACCGCCCTATCGGAAAGTACGGACGGATGCACCGGGAGTATTTAAGAGAAGTCCACCCAGCCAAATTGAACACCTTGACCTTGACAGGGGAGTTATGGACATACCTTGCAGACCTGAACGAACAGGTACAGGAACGGTTAGACACCATCATGGAGCAGATGAAAGCTGCCGAGGGCGTGACCGAGGAATTGAAGCGTACCTGTCAAATGGAATGGGTGCAGCGTTGCAATAACATTCACAACCGGGCAGAAGAAATTGTTTTGTATGAGATGATTTATTCATAATGGTATGGTAGAATGATTATGACAAAATAGAGTTTGAAGGGGGTATGAAAATGGCAATTTCGAATATAAATGCGATTATCAATGATGATATTCATAAAGTTTGGGATATTGTTTTTGCTGTTGATAAATATAGTGCGTGGCGAAGCGATTTAAGCAAAACAGAAATCATAAATGAGAAGCAGTTTATTGAGTACACGAAAGACGGATATGCAACTACATTTTCTATTACTGCTGTTGAGCCATATAACCGCTGGGAATTTGACATGGAAAATAGCAATATGGCCGGGCATTGGACTGGTATTTTTACAGCTAAGGGAAATGAAACACAAATTGATTTTACAGAAAATGTGACACCTAAAAAGTGGTTTATGAAACCTTTTGTAAAACTCTATTTGAAGAAGCAGCAAACTCAATTTGTTCTGGACTTAAAAAAAGCATTGGAACAACAAAGTTGAAGTTGTAAAGGAGAGAATACTATGAATAGAATCAAATATGCAGAACAGTTATATGCTCTTATTTCTATGTGCTTAGGCTGTGCTTTTATCGTTTTTGGTTTGCTTAGTTTTATTGGAATATTACAGCCTACATCAGCGTCAATAGTTCAAAGTCAAAGGCACATTGGGATTGTTTTTTCTGTACTTGGTGTCGCTTTTTTAATTGCACAAGCTATTTTTACAGTTCTCGCTTCAGCAAAGAGGAAATCATATTGCGAGTTGATTTCTAACGGAATTAAAGTTAATGGGATTGTAGAAAAGGTATATATGCAAAAGTTTCTACAATATGGAAAAAAGTCCCCGTACAGAGTTCTTTACAGCTATACATACGGAGGGAAGATTTATCATCACAAAAGCCATCTTTTATGGGATAAGCCGTATATGAAAGAAACAGATTCGATTGCAGTATATATAAATGATTCAGAGAAATCGGCAATCCAATTATAGGGAGTATTTTAGTTGTATCCTCAGTTTGTCACCCTAAATTTTAACTAAATAAGCACAGCATAAACCGCTGCTACATGGAAGCCACCCCAACCATGCAACAGCGGTTTTTTGTTACCGTTTTTTCCTCTGGCTGATAGGCGTTCCCATTTTCTTTGATTTTTGGAGAATCCGAATCAGCCAGCGAAATTCTTCTTCCGATAAATTTTTGTAGTTGATACCAAGCTGCTTGCAGTAAAGTACAACGAGCTTTTCATCCCGGCTGCCCTTGAAATTTTCGACCGCTTCCAGATTTTCTTTCAGTTCATCAGCAACGGTGGTCTGGGGTGCACTCTCGCTGTCCTTTTTGTGAGCTTCCCGAATATCCCGGATAATCAGGTTGAGGTCATCCAGAACCATGTGGCTGAAATATTCATCATCGCTGATATGGGCGGCTTGCAACACTTTCAAATGGGGGTCATCTTCGCCGGGGCGATACCGTTCAATGATTTCATGCCGGACGGTATCGACAAGGGCGTTGAGGTTCTGAATCTGCATGGTGGCAATCCCATCCACATAAATCTCAATGTCCGCAAGAAACTTGATAAAATCTTTATGTGTGGCAAGCTCACAGAGCAGGCGGTTGTTAATCCGACCGCTTTTCAGAAGTGCAACCATCTCATCATTCAAATGCAGCTCTGTTAGTGGCGTGTTAATCTGCTCCCGGTTCTCTGTCCGGCACAGCAGATAATCAACGGAAACCCCATAGAAATCTGCCAGCGTGATAAGGTTGCCATGATTGATTTCCTTATAATCCTCTTTCTCATAACTGCCAAGGGCTGATTTGGAAATACCCGTCAGCTCTGATAATTCTTCCAGATTTAAGCCTTTGTCCTTGCGGAGTTCCCAAAGGCGTTCCTGTATGCTTGTTGCTCCTTTCATGGGCGCACGCTCCTTTCCGGCGGTTGCATTGCTGCCGCTTAACTGGATTATAGCACACTTTCCGCAATCGTGGAAATTTCTGATTTTTACCCCTAATTCCTACTTTGTGGACATACGGCACAGGGCACAAAAATGTTCTATGATACAGGTAGTTCATCGATGGATTATTCCAATCGAATGACCAGCCTGTGTGGGATATGCTTCCCCGGCGATGTAGCGCCATGACTTTTGGCAGGGATATGGAGGAACCCTGACCAAAACGAGCGTACCAACGGGAGCGATACGCCGCTGTGAGATTCAGGGGAGGAACGACACCGGGGAGAACTGGCGGACTGACACCGAAATGATACCGAAACACGACAATCTGATAGGGGGACAGTCTATCCTATCGCTGATACTTCGGGAGATTTTAGGCGGCTCTATGACCGTAATTTTGCCGAAAATCGCCCCGAAACCATACACGAAAACGGGAGGAAGCGCAATATGCCGAGAATGAGCAAAAAGAGGAAGCATGAGCTTTCATTTTACCTCAATGACCGGGGGCGTGTCACTTACAACGAATTATGCCGGAAATGCCAGCATGGGTGCAAGCAGAGCTTCCGGGCGGTTGTGATTGACTGCCCCCGTTATTTATCCAAACGAGCAAAGAAAAAGGAGGAACACACAGAATGAATTTTGAATTTATGACGATAGACACATCATTGCCGCCCTGTATGCCCTTTCCCAGAGCGTTGACAGGATTTCCAGTCAGCAGCACCGCAAAGGTCATGTACTGCCGGATGCTGGACGCTATGCTATCCAAAGGGCAGGAGGACGAGAACGGAATCCTGTTTGTCTGCTTCCCTGTCACAGCCATTGCCGCAGTCCTGTCCCGCAGTCCTATGACGGTCAAGCGTTCTCTGAATGAACTGGAAACCGCCGGACTTATCATGCGGGTGCGTCAGGGCGTTGGAGAACCAAACCGGATTTATGTGCTGATACCGGGAAAGGGGGACGCTGCCCTTGCCTGATACCTCAAAGCTGGAAAAGCTAAACCGGGAGCTGGAGAAAAGCGAAAAGAAACTGCGGAAAGCCATCCATGATGAAAAGGCATTGCAGCACCAGTTAAAGCAGCTTACCCGAAAGGAACGGACGCACCGGCTCTGTACTCGTGGCGGTATGCTGGAAAGTTTTCTACAAGAGCCGGAACGCCTGACAGATGATGATGTCATGCTGTTGTTGAAACTCATTTTTCACAGACAGGACACACAGGAACTGTTGAAAAAACTGCTGGAACGGGAGAAGCCGGAAACCCCTTAGTTTACTAAGGGCGCAATTATACACCACCCAGAGGTTGGTGCATTGCGTTCTCCGAAGGCTCCTCGCCGGAGGGCTGTGATTTTCCGCAGTCATGGTCTGCTCCAAATCAAACAGGGGACGCTACGCTTCCCCTGCGCTGGCTTTCGCCAGCTACCCTTTTGTGGACTTGCCATCTGGGGACACCTTGCATTGCAAGCTGTTCCCAGCCGACAAGTTTTATAAAATATACTATCTTTTCGATAGGCAATGCAGTATAATAAAGACAGCAACAAATTAGAAGTTATAAGTGGACTTTTGCGAAGTTGTATGATACTATTATTTTACAAAGATTTGAAAATTCGTGGATTATTTAACAAATTAGAAGGAGGTATTTTATATGTTTAAAAAGGCTTTTTGGGTTCCTTATGAGGATAGTACCAATTACCCAACTCTTGCAAAAACTATGGAAGCAATTTCAAAATATTGTGAAGAAAATGGCGAGTCTTATACATTTATTAACGATGACGAAGTGGAGATAAATGGAAAAAGATATGAAATATATCGGGGCTACGAAAATGGTAGTAGGGGAAATTACGGTATAAAATGCAAAGAAAAATAATTTCCAGTTTTTCATTCCCTACACATCGGGTCAACTTGCCCCGAACTTTCACAACTAAATACCCGCCGCCTACACAGTGGCACACCAAGCAGGAAATCTGAAAAGATCTCCTGCTTTTTTTCTGCCCAAGGTGGGGTGGCAAAACGCCACCCCATCAGTCAATCACAGGAAGGAGGGACACGAAATGCCCTGTCCACACAACGAAATTTCTATTGTGCAGCGCAGCCAGCGGCAGTCTGCTGTTGCCGCCGCTGCTTACCAGAGCGGCGAAAAGCTGTTCTGTGAATACGACCAGGAAGTGAAGCACTACCCGGAAAAGCGTGGTATCGTTCACAATGAAATCCTGCTCCCGGCAAATGCCCCGCCGGAGTACGCAGATCGCAATACCTTATGGAACGCCGCCGAAGCTGTGGAGAAGCAATGGAACTCCCAGCTTGCAAGGAGGTGGGTGCTTACCATCCCCAGAGAGATACCGCCTTACCAGTACGCCGCCCTTGTCCGGGAGTTCTGTAAACAGCAATTTGTTTCCAAAGGCATGATTGCTGATTTTGCCATCCATGACCCCCATCCGCCGGGACACAATCCCCACGCCCATGTCCTGCTCACTATGCGGGCAATGGACGAACATGGGAAATGGCTTCCCAAGAGCCGCAAGGTTTATGACCTTGATGAAAGCGGAGAACGGATAAAACTTCCGTCCGGCAGGTGGAAAAGCCACAAGGAGGATACGGTTGATTGGAACGACCAGAAGTATTGTGAAATCTGGCGGCATGAATGGGAGGTCATCCAGAACCGCTATCTGGAAGCCAATGACCGCCCGGAGCGTGTGGACTTGCGTTCCTATGCCAGACAGGGGCTTGATATAGTCCCCACTGTCCATGAGGGGGTTGCTGTCCAGCAGATGGAAAAGCGTGGTATCCAGACGAATATCGGCAACCTGAACCGGGAAATCAAAGCCGCCAACCGCCTGATGCAGTCCATTCGGCAGCTCATTCAAAACCTCAAAGGCTGGATTACCGAACTGGGAGAAAAACGGAAAGAGCTGCTTGCACAAAAAACGGCGGAGGAAGCAACACTTCTTCCCAATCTGCTGATGAAGTATATGGAGATACGAAAGGAAGAACGGAAAGACTGGACAAGGGCTGGACAGAACCGGGGGACTTCACAGGACTTAAAGGCAGTCAGCGAAGCATTGTCCTATCTCCGGCAAAAGGGACTTTCCACTGTGGAGGACTTAGAAGCGTTTCTGGAAGCGTCCGGGAAATCAGCCGCCGATTACCGCAATCAGATGAAGCCAAAGGAAGCCCGCAGCAAAGTGATTGACGGGATTCTTGCCAGCCGGACAGACTGCAAAGAATGTAAGGCTGTCTATGAGAAGTACCAGAAGATATTTTTTAAGAAAACAAAGGAGAAATTCAAACAGGAACACCCGGAGGTTGCCCGGTATGAGAAAGCCGCCGCCTACCTTGCCAAGCACCCGGACGATAAGGACAGTACCCAAAAGGAGCTGCAAGAGGAGCAGGAAACGCTTCTCAGCGAAATCGCAGAACTGAAAGTACCGCTGACCGAGGTACAGGAGGATTTGAAGAAGCTGCGGGACATCCGCTACTGGGTACGGAAAGCCACACCCGGCACAGAGGAAAGCAAAGAGCCGCCCAAGAAGCAGCCCATCAAGGAAGTCTTGCAGGATAAGGCAGACGAGAAAAAGGCTCAAAGAACCGCCCCGGCACAGGCGAAACACAGACAACAGGATATGGAACTTTAACAGGCACTTGCCATTTTCAATCAGAGAATGTCAGGTGCTTTTCTTATTTTCAAGGAGGGATAGATTTGAATGTATTTGAAGCTGTGAAGCAGTCCGTCACAACAAGACAGGCTGCGGAGCATTATGGAATCCATGTAGGTCGGAACGGGATGGCTTGCTGCCCGTTCCATAATGATAAAACCCCAAGCATGAAGCTGGATCGGCGTTACCACTGCTTCGGCTGCGGTGCGGATGGGGATGTGATTGATTTTGCCGCCGCCCTGTATGGGCTGGCAAAGAAAGAAGCCGCCGTACAACTGGCAAATGACTTTGGGCTTTCCTATGAGGACTGGAAACCGCCGGGAAAGGCAAAAAAGCCCAAGCCCCGGCAGAAATCCCCGGAGGAACAGTTTCAGGAAGCAAAGAACCGCTGCTTCCGTATCCTTGCCGATTATCTCCACTTGCTTATGGCATGGAGAACGGAATATGCCCCGCACTCCCCAGAGGAAGCCTTTCATCCCCGGTTTGTGGAAGCCTTACAGAAGCAAGCCCATGTGGAATATCAGCTGGATGTGCTGCTCTTTGGGGAAACAGAGGAAAAAGCGGCTTTGATTACGGACTACGGAAAGGATGTGATACAGATTGAACAGCGAATGGCAGAGCTTGCAGCCGCAGACGCAGCAAGAACTAAAAAACACCATGAACGCTATGCAGCCGCCCCAGAGCATTGAGGAAATCAAGGCGGGGCTGGAAACTACCGAGAAAGGCGGTGTCCGTCAGAGCATACGGAACTGCCTGACCGTATTCCAGCGTGACCCGCTGCTTTCCGGGGCTATCGCATACAACATTCTGACCGACCGCAAGGACATCATAAAGCCCATCGGTTTTCACAGGGAAAGCACCGCCCTGAACGATACGGACATGAAGTATCTGCTTCTTTATCTGGAAGAAACCTATGGGCTTACCAATGAGAAAAAGATTGATAACGCCATCGGGATTGTGGCGAATGAAAACAAGTACCATCCCATCCGGGACTATCTCAATACCCTTGTGTGGGACGGGACAGAACGAATCCGTTTCTGCCTGCGGCACTTTCTGGGGGCTGACGCAGACGATTACACCTATGAAGCGTTGAAGCTGTTCCTGCTGGGTGCAATCTCACGAGCCTTTCAGCCAGGGTGCAAATTTGAAATCATGCTCTGTCTGGTAGGCGGTCAGGGGGCTGGCAAGTCCACCTTCTTCCGTTTGCTGGCAGTCCGGGACGAGTGGTTCTCCGATGATTTGCGGAAGCTGGACGATGACAATGTGTACCGCAAGCTGCAAGGTCACTGGATTATCGAAATGTCAGAAATGATGGCAACCGCCAACGCCAAGAGCATTGAGGAAATCAAGTCATTTTTAAGCCGGCAGAAAGAGGTTTACAAGATACCCTATGAAACCCACCCGGCAGACCGCCCCCGTCAGTGCGTGTTTGGCGGCACTTCCAATGCCCTTGATTTTCTTCCCCTTGATCGTTCCGGCAACCGCCGCTTTATTCCCGTCATGGTGTACCCGGAGCAAGCCGAGGTTCACATTTTGGAGGACGAAGTTGCTTCCAGAGCCTATATCGAGCAGATGTGGGCAGAAGCGATGGAGATTTACCGAAGCGGCAGGTTCAAGCTGGCTTTCAGCCCCACCATGCAACGGTATCTCAAAGAACACCAGCGGGATTTTATGCCGGAGGACACCAAAGCCGGAATGATACAGGCGTATCTTGATAAGTACACCGGGAGCATGGTCTGTTCCAAGCAGCTTTACAAGGAAGCCTTGAACCATACCTTTGACGAGCCGAAGCAATGGGAAATCCGGGAAATCAACGAGATTATGAACCAGTGCATTACCGGCTGGCGGTACTTCCCGAACCCAAGAATGTTTTCCGAATATGGCAGACAAAAGGGCTGGGAGCGTGAAAACCCGGCAACGGACTTATGCAACCCGTCTGAAAAAACGATGGATGGTTTTGTGGAGGTCACAGAACAGATGGAGCTTCCATTCTGAAAATGACCGCCCGTTGCACCCCCTGTTGCTATCCCGTTGCCGAGCCGGTTGCCGGGGAAAACCCCTTATTTCCGGGCTTTTCTCCCCTATGACAACCAAAACAACAGAAAAATAAAAGAAAAGTATAAATAGTAACCATCGCCAGATTGAGATTGTTTGCAAGGTCTTTTGAAGCCCGTTGCCGGACTTCGTTGCCGACACCCTCTGTCTGGCTATTTTCATGTATGGAGGATAACTGCCTATGGCAAAAAACAAAACAGAGATTCATGTTACAACGGTGTTTGACGGGGAACTGGACGCCACTGATGTGTTCGTCAGCCTGATTTCCCAGAAATACGGAAAGACAAATACAAAAGAATATCTTGCTAAAAAGAAAGATATAAGCTATAATGAAGATGAGGTTCAAAAGAGCCAGATACCGTCTGGATTGTGTGGGTAAATGGCTATGATGAACGAAATGGAATACAGAACAATCGGAAAGGCACTTGCCGGGGGCTATCGTGCAGCGGTCTATTGCAGGCTGTCAAAGGACGATGACCTGCAAGGCGAAAGTGCCAGTATCGCAAACCAGCGTGATATGCTGGAAAAATACTGCGAAAAGCAGGGATGGGAGGTTGTGGCAGTCTATCAGGACGATGGCTTCACAGGTCTTAACATGGAGCGTCCTGATTTACAGAGAATGTTGAGAGCCATTGAGCGCAGGCAGATCAACCTTGTCATCACGAAAGACCTCAGCCGACTGGGGCGTAACTATCTGCAAACCGGGCATTTGATTGAGGACTTTTTCCCAAGGAACGGCGTCCGCTATATCGCCATGAATGACGGTATCGACACCCTGCGTGATAACAACGATATTGCCCCGTTCAAGAATATCCTGAACGAGATGTACAGCAAGGATATTTCCAAGAAAGTCCATTCCTCTTATCTTCTGAAAGCGCAGAAAGGACAGTTTACCGGGTGTCTTGCCCCGTTTGGGTATCGGAAAGACCCGGAGGACAGAAACCATCTGCTCATTGACGAGGAAACAGCCCCGATTGTGCGGCTGATTTTCGGATATGCCCTAAACGGTCATGGTCCGAACTATATCCGCAGACGGCTGGAGGAAGAAAAAATCCCCTGCCCCACATGGTGGAACCGGGAACGGGGGCTTCGCAATACCCGCACCAAATGGGAAAAGAAAGACCCGGAAAACGGGCGGTATATGTGGGACTTCTCCGTTATCAAAGACCTTTTGATGAATCCCGTCTACACCGGGGCGATTGCTTCCCAGAAAAAGGACTACCGTTTCAAAATCGGCACGATTGGGGAAAAGAAGCCGGAGGACTGGATTGTGGTGGAGGGACAGCATGAACCGCTGATTGACCGCATGAGCTTTGATATTGTGCAGAACAAGCTGAAATCCCGCCAGCGTCCGGGGCAGACCAATGAAATCAGCCTGTTTGCCGGACTGTTAAAATGCGGCGAGTGTGGGAAGTCGCTGACGATACGCTACACAAACGCAAAATATCCCCAGCGGATTTATTCCTGCAAGACCTACAACGCCTTTGGAAAGAACCACTGCACCCAGCACCGGATTGATTATGACACCCTTTACAGCCATGTGCTGCGGAAAATCCGGGAATGTGCCAGAGCTGCCCTGATGGACGGGGAAGCGGTTGCCGACCGCCTGACAAATACCTGCGAAGCCGAACAAAAGGAACAGCGGGAAGCAATGGAACGCTCCCTTACAAGGGACGAGGAACGGATTGAGGTTCTGGACAAAATGGTCATGCGGCTTTATGAGGATATGATTGCAGGGCGTATCAGTGAGCAGAATTTCAACACCATGCTGGAAAAGACACAGACCGAGCAGACGGAGCTTAAAACAAAAGTGTCCGAGGGCAGAAAGCGGCTGTCCGATGAAGTCCAGCTTGCCAATGACGCAAAACAATGGGTGGAAGCCATTCAGGAATATGCCAACATCACAGAGCTGGACGCAGCCACCCTCAACCGCTTAATCAAAGAAATCGTCGTGCATGAGCGCATTGACGAAGATAAAACAAGACACATTTCTATCGAAATTCATTTTAATCTCAAACCCATCCCGGAGGTGGAACAGGTCACTGCCTGACCTGTCCCGCCGGGACGGTTCTCTTAAAAACACCATATAGATTTTTTGTACGCCGCCGCCCGCCATCGAGCAGAGTTTTTACACCTAATTGGGGATAAAACAGCTGATGGCTGGCGGCGGCGTGGCGCTCATTGGCATCACGCTGGTACCTTTGCTCTCCGGCCTGTTCGGCTAAGGAAAGGAGTGTTGATCGTTGGACAGCGTACTCGATCAGATTGGCGAATGGTTAAAGGAACTGCTTGTTTCCGCAATCATGAATCAGCTGACGGGACTGTTTGATTCGGTAAACACACAGGTCGGCGATATTGCAGCTCAGGTGGGGACGACTCCGGCGAACTTCTCGCCGGGCGTCTTTACCATGATACAAAGTGTCTCCGAAACCGTCATCATCCCGATTGCAGGTCTGATTTTAACCTTTATCGCTTGCTATGAGCTGATTCAGATGATTATCGACCACAACAACCTCGCTAGCTTTGAAACATGGATCTTCTTCAAGTGGATCTTCAAGACCTTTGTCGCCGTGATGCTTATCACCAACACGTTTAATATCGTGATGGCCGTATTTGATGTGTCGCAGCATGTTATCAATAACGCAGGCGGACTCATCGCCGGGAGTACGGCTGTGGATACATCTGCATTGGAAACCATGCAGGAAACGCTGGAGGCTATGGAGCTGGGGCCGCTGTTCGGGCTGTTCCTGCAGTGCATGGTGGTCCAGTTTACCATCAAGGCACTCAGCGTTCTGATCTTTGTGATCGTTTACGGACGAATGATCGAGATCTACCTGATGACCAGTATGGCACCGATCCCGTTCTCCACCTTCGGAAACCGCGAACAGAGTATGGTGGGACAGAATTATCTCCGATCCCTGTTTGCTCTCGGGTTTCAGGGATTCCTGATTATGATCTGTGTCGGCATTTATGCGGTGCTGATCCAGAGCATTTCTGTTTCGGATGACATCATCGGATCCATCTGGGGCATTCTCGGATACACCGTGCTTCTGTGCTTCACGTTATTTAAGACCGGTGCACTTGCAAAGAGTGTATTCTCGGCACACTAAGGAAGGAGGGCTGGTTCGCAGTGGCAGCTTATATTCCTGTCCCCCGTGATCTTACGAGGGTTAAATCCAAAATCTTATTTAATCTGACAAAACGTCAACTTCTCTGCTTTGGGGCGGGTGCACTGATCGGTGTCCCGTCTTTCTTTTTGCTCAAGGCCGACGGCAATACCAGCATGGCATCCATCTGCATGATCCTCATCATGATGCCGTTCTTCTTTCTCGGTATGTATGAACGGGACGGTCAGCCTTTGGAAAAAATCGCAAAGCAGTTCATTCAGACCAAGTTTGTAAGGCCGAAGGTTCGCCCTTATCAGACGAACAATTACTATGCCGTCCTGCTCCGTCAGGCGCAGGCAGAAATGGAGGTAAAAAACATTGTTTACGATGAAAAGTCTGTTCCGAAAGGCAGAAAAAAGAGATCTGAACATGCCGAAGAATCTGACGAAAACGCAGGCACGGCAGGTGCAGGAGATCATCGAACGGGCGAAGCGGGATGACGGCATTCCCCGCACCGCGCAGCAGTCGATTCCCTTTCAGCGTATGTTTCCGGATGGCATCTGCCGTGTGAGCGACCGGTATTACACCAAGACCATTCAGTATCAGGACATCAACTACCAGCTGGCGCAGCAGGAGGACAAGACCGCGATCTTTGAAGAGTGGTGCTCCTTCCTGAATTTTTTCGACAGCTCTATCCACTTTGAGCTGTCCTTCATGAACATGGCAACGGATGCAGAGGTATTTGAAAAGAACATCCGCATTCCCCTCAGAAACGACCACTTCAACAGTGTCTGCAGCGAGTACAGCCAGATGCTGAAGACGCAGCTTGCGCAGGGCAATAATGGCCTGACCAAGACCAAATATATCACCTTCGGCATTGAAGCCGAGTCCATGCGCGAGGCAAAGCCCCGTCTGGATCACGTTCAGACCAATCTGATGAACAACTTCAAACGCCTGGGTGTGGTGGCAAAGGTTCTGAACGGCAAGGATCGCCTGCAGCTCATGCACGCCATGTTCCACATGGGCGACAATGACCGTTTTTACTTCGACTGGAACTGACTGGCAGATTCCGGCCTTTCCGTGAAGGATTTTATCGCGCCCACATCCTTCTCCTTCCCCGGAGGCAGGACCTTTACCATGGGAAGCCTCCACGGAGCTATGAGCTACCTGCAGATCACGGCTTCCGACCTGTCGGATCAGTTGCTGAAGGATTTTCTGGATATGGAATCCAGCCAGATCGTCACCATGCACATCCAGTCAGTGGACCAGACCGCTGCCATCAAGCAGATCAAGCACACCATTACCGAACTGGACCGCAGCAAGATCGAGGAACAGAAGAAGGCCGTCCGTGCCGGGTATGACATGGACATCATCCCTTCCGATCTGGCTACCTACGGCAAGGATGCGAAGGCTCTTCTGAAGGAGCTGCAGTCTCAGAACGAGCGCATGTTCCTGATCACCTTTCTCATCATGAACACCGGCAAGACGGAGCAGGAGCTTGAAAACAATGTGTTTCAGGCCAGCTCCATCGCCCAGAAGCACAACTGCAACCTGAGAAGGCTGGACTTCCAGCAGGAGCAGGGCCTGATGAGCAGCCTCCCTCTTGCGAATAACCTGATCGAGATCCAGCGGGCGCTGACCACCAGCTCCACGGCGATCTTCATCCCCTTTACCACGCAGGAGCTGTTCCAAAGCGGCGATGAAGCCCTGTATTACGGGCTGAATGCTCTCTCTAACAATCTGATCATGGTAGACCGAAAGAAGCTGAAGAACCCGAACGGGCTGATCCTCGGTACGCCCGGTTCCGGCAAGTCCTTCTCTGCAAAACGTGAGATCACCAACGCCTTTCTGGTCACCGATGATGATGTCATCATCTGCGATCCTGAGGCGGAGTATACCCCGCTGGTCAACTGTCTGGAAGGTCAGGTCATTAAGATCAGTCCGACCAGCACCCACTATATCAACCCCATGGATATCAACGAGTCCTATTCCGAGGATGACAATCCTCTGGCGCTGAAGGCTGATTTCATTCTTTCTCTTTGCGAGCTGATCGTCGGCGGCAAGGAGGGCCTGCAGCCCATTGAAAAGACGGTCATCGACCGCTGTGTGCATCAGATCTATCAGCACTACTTTGAGGACCCGAAACCGGAAAATATGCCGCTGCTGGAAGATCTCTACCATGCGCTTCTGCAGCAGGAGGAAAAGGAAGCGCACCGTGTGGCAACGGCGCTTGAGATTTACGTCAAAGGCTCTCTGAATCTGTTCAATCACAGGACCAATGTGGACATCAACAACCGCTTTGTCTGCTATGACATCAAGGAGCTTGGCAAGCAGCTGAAGAAGATCGGCATGCTCATCGTGCAGGATCAGGTGTGGGGCCGCGTGACGGCCAACCGCAGCGCAGGCAAGACCACTCGCTACTATATGGATGAGTTTCACCTTCTGCTGAAGGAGGAGCAGACCGCCGCCTACTCCGTGGAGATCTGGAAGCGCTTCCGTAAATGGGGCGGCATTCCCACCGGCATCACGCAGAACGTCAAAGACCTGCTGTCCAGCCGTGAGGTGGAGAACATCTTTGAGAACTCTGATTTCGTGTATATGCTGAATCAGGCTGCCGGCGACCGTCAGATCCTGGCGCAGCAGCTGAACATTTCCCCTCACCAGCTCTCTTATGTGACCCATTCCGGTGAAGGCGAAGGCCTGCTGTTCTACGGGAATGTCATCCTTCCCTTTGTGGATCACTTCCCGACTGATTTGGCGCTTTATAAAATAATGACGACCAAATTATCCGACATTTCGGAGACGAAGGAGGCGTGATATGGCAAGGAAGGCAACCAGACTGCGCTTCACGAAAGAGGAGCTTGCCAGTCCGAAGGTCAGGCAGGCCGCCGCCAGAGCTGAAAAAGCAGCAGACAAAGCAGACCGTGCCGCCGAAAAAGCGCCGAAAAGGCGCAGGCTCAAGCTGAAAGCAGACAAAACCGCTGAGTGCAAAGTACATCTTACCTTCGAAAAGCAGGAGATCCCTGCCGGTGAACTGACCAGCAGGGGCCGCCGCTTCACCAGATCGGCGGTTCATTCCACAGCTGCAGCCGTGTCCGGAACGATTCACGGACAGATTGCTGTGGATAACCAGAATGATAATACAGCCGTACAGGCGGCACCTCAGCGAGAGTGACTGAACTCAGCGCCCATGCCGTCGAGCATAGCATTTACAGCAGAAAGCTGAAAGCATACCGGAAGGCAGAGCGTCTGCAAGGCAAATCCGATGCCGCGAACGTCGAGGCACTCTATCAGAAACGCATGACTGAGCATCCGGAGGAGTTTTCCAACCTGCTCTCCCGATGGCAGCAGAAAAAGGCGATCCGCAAGGAATACGCCGCCGCCAAAAGAGCCGAGGCGGCGGCAGCAAATGCAGGTTCTGCCGCAAAAGAAGGCACTGCGGGCATCAAGTCGATTGGACAGAAGCTCACAGATTTCAAGGATACGCTCTTTGAGCAGGCGGCAAAGCATCCGCAGCTGTTTCTCGCCGTCGGAGCCGTGATGCTCCTTTTCATGATGGTGTCCTCTGCCCTTTCCTCCTGCTCTGCGTTTTTGCCGGGCAGTTCGAGTGCTGTCGTTGCGACCACCTTCACCGCAAAGGACAGGGATATTATCAGCGCAAACGATGACTACAAAGCGCTCGAAGCTGCTCTTCAGAAAAAAATCGACAACATCGAATCGACCTGTCCCGGATACGATCAATATAACTACTACCTCGATGAGATCGGTCATGACCCCTATCAGCTGACCGCCTATCTGACGGTTCTGTTCGAGGATTACAGCCGAAGCGAGGTGCAGTCCACCCTGCAAACGCTCTTTGATCTGCAATATGAGCTGAAAATCGAGAAGGTGGTATCCCGAAAGAGGAAAATTCTCAATGTCACGCTCGTGAACAAAAATCTCGGGCATGTCATCACCGTGTCCGGCGGCATGAACGAGGATCAGTCCGAGCGCTATGCCATTCTGCTGCAGACCAAGGGCAACAAAGACTATCTCTTTGCCGACGATCCCTATGTTTCGGCAGGCAGTGACTATCTGAAATACAATATTCCCGGCGAGGCGCTGACCGACCAACGCTTTGCCAGCATGATCCGTGAAGCGGAGAAATATCTCGGCTATCCGTATGTCTGGGGCGGCTCTTCCCCATCGACCAGCTTTGACTGCTCCGGCTTTGTCTGCTATGTCATTGACCACTGCGGAAACGGCTGGAATGTGGGGCGAACGACCGCCGAAGGGCTCAGAAACTACTGCAAAATCATCCGGCCGAGTGATGCACGGCCCGGCGACTTGATTTTCTTCCAGAATACTTATAACACCTCGGGTGCAAGTCACGTTGGCATTTATGTCGGCAACGGCATGATGATTCACTGCGGCAACCCGATTTCCTACGCATCCGTCAACACGTCCTACTGGCAGGAGCATTTCTACTGCTATGGGCGAATTCCAAACTGACAGGAGGTTTCAGACATGACAAAACTCGAAAGGATTGGCGCTGATTTGAAGCGTGCCCGCGAAAAGCAGGCCGAATGGAATCAGCGCGTAAAGGATCTGGAGAACCGCTACCGCGAGGAGGAGAACGGTGTCATCCATTCCATGGTGCACGCTGCCAATCTGACGCCGGAGCAGCTCGCACAGATCATCTCACTGGCCGCCCAGGGGACTGTCGGTGTTTATCCGCAGCAGAACAGCGTATCGGACTATGACAAGGAGGAAACCGAAAATGAATATTAAGCGAATGACGGCAGGTCTTATGGCTGGCTTTCTGATGACAGGCGTACTTCCTGCGACCTGCTTTGCCGCCGACACCGAAACTGCCGAAAAGCAGACTGCACCGGTTACGGAAAACGCAGAGGCCGCTTCGGATGCCACTTCGGATACCACTTCGGATGCAGCGCAGGCCGAGCAGGAAAAGCTGCCTTACGAGGTGGATGTCGATGAGAACGGCAAGCTCACCTTCTCCTTCGGTGACTGGAAATGGTCTGCCGAGGATGCCGGGCAGGACAGAACCGACGGCACGGTCAGCGATGCAGTGAACAGCTATCTGAACCTTCGCTCCGGCTCCGGCATGGAGTACGAAATCATCGGTCACCTGCTGCCCGGCGAGAAGGTGCAGGTGGTCAGCAAGGACGGTGACTGGTATCAGGTCGTTGTTCCCGAGCGGACCGGCTATGTCTACAAGGATTATGTAGGCATGCTCAAAAAGGAGCAGGAAAGCGGAACGGTCGATGAGGAATTCCTCTCCATGATGCTTTACCTCATGATGAACAGCATCAATCAGACTGGCACTTCGCTCACGCCCGAGGGCAATCTGACACTGGTCGATGATATTGGGTCTTCCTCCGGTGCCGGTCAGCAGTTCATTACCCTTGTCACGAAATCCGGCAACTACTTCTATCTCATTATTGACCGCAACGACAAGGGTGAGGAGAACGTACATCTTCTGAATATGGTGGATGAGGCAGACCTTTTCGCCTTGATGGACGAGGAGCAGGTAAAGTCCTTCCAGACGGCACAGGATGCCGCCAATGCCGAGAAGGATGAGGCCGAATCAGCGCCTCAGGCACCCTCTGAAACAGAAGAGCCCGAGCAGCAGGAGCCTCCAAAGGCAGAAAAGAAAACCGCTCCCGTGCTGCCAGTCATCGGTGTGTTCATCATCCTGATCGCCTGCGGCGGTGGATATTTCATGATGCAGACCAAAAAGAAAAAGGCCGCTGAACAGCGACCTGATCCGGATGCGGATTATACCGAGGAAGATGAGGACGAATACGTGCTTCCGGAGGAATACGAGGACGAATCTTATCCCGAGGACGATGCTGAATATATGCCCGAGCCAGAGGATACGGAGGAGTAAGGAAAAGATTAATTCCTGGGGCAGCCTTCGGGCTGCCTTTACATATGTGATATAATATACGCAAAGCGACAAATAGAAATTTACTTCTACTTAGACATACAAACTGTTGACAGTAAAACTCCTATATAGTATTATTTGATAAAATACTATATAGGAGTTTTTGTGTGAAAATGAATGGCGGATTTCTTGTCACCAAAATAAAACAGCTTGGTGACCGGATTTTTGAGAAGATTCTCAGCGAAAAGAATATTGATGCGTTTAACGGAGCCCAAGGGCGTATTCTTTATGTGCTGTGGCAGGAAGATGGAATCTCAATCAGGTCACTCTCGATTAAATGTGGATTAGCGATAACTTCTCTTACTACGATGCTGGAAAGAATGGAACATCAAGGGCTGATAAGACGTGTTCAGTCTGAAACGGACAAAAGGAAAACACTCCTGTTTCTGACTGAAAAAGCACATGCCTTAAAGGACGAATACGATTCTGTATCTGATAAAATGGGCAGTATTTACTACAAAGGTTTTTCGGAGGAAGAAATTACCCAGTTTGAGGAATACCTCGACCGCATCAGAAAGAATCTTGAGGAGTGGCAGAAATCATGAGTATTTGTATCAAAGATCAGATTCAAAACATGAATATCGTCATCGGATGTACAGTGGGGTGTGCATATTGCTATGCCCGCAATAATGTGAAACGCTGGCATATGATTGATGACTTTGCTGACCCTGAATTCTTTCCGGGTAAGCTCAAGATGATGGAAAAGAAACGTCCGCAAAACTTTCTTCTTACCGGGATGAGCGATCTTTCCGGCTGGAAGTCAGAATGGAGAGACGAGGTATTTGAAAAAATCCGTGAAAATCCACAGCATCAGTTCCTGTTCCTTACAAAGCGACCTGATTTGCTGGATTTTGATACCGATCTGGAAAACGCATGGTTTGGCATTACGGTGACGAGGAAAGCAGAACTGTGGCGTATCGACGCCCTTCGGAAAAACGTCAGAGCAAAACATTACCATGTTTCCTTTGAGCCGTTATTCGATGATCCCGGCACAGTTGACCTTTCCGGGATCAACTGGATCGTTGTCGGCACCATGACTGGAGTTCAGAGCAGGAAGGTTCATACGGAGCCGGAGTGGGCATGGTCTCTGACAGATCAGGCGCATGCGCTTGACATTCCGGTATTTATGAAGGAAGATCTTGTCCCTATCATAGGGGATGAAAATATGATTCAGGAAATGCCGGAGGAATTCAATAAAGTGTTAGAGGTACAGAGATCATGGCAGAAGTAATCGATGGAATCCCCATTCGTGAGGTGGAAACAAAGAACATCATGACCAAGTCCAGTCTGCCTGTAGGCGGTTACTCGGTCAATCCATATGTAGGCTGTACACACGCCTGCAAGTATTGCTATGCTTCTTTTATGAAGCGCTTTACCGGACACACGGAGGAATGGGGCACTTTCCTTGATGTGAAGCATTGGCCGGAAATTAAAAATCCGAAGAAATTTGCCGGACAGCGGGTGGTCATCGGTTCTGTGACAGATGGCTACAATCCACAGGAGGAGCAATTCAGGAATACCAGAAAACTTCTGGAGCAGCTGATCGGCAGTGACGCAGATATTCTGATCTGCACAAAGTCGGATCTTGTGGTACGAGATATTGATCTGCTGAAGAAGCTTGGACGAGTAACCGTTTCATGGTCGATCAACACACTGGATGAAAATTTCAAGAACGATATGGACTCTGCTTCGAGCATTGAACGGCGTATCGCTGCTATGAAGCAGGTATATGAAGCAGGTATCCGTACAGTCTGTTTCGTATCTCCGGTATTCCCCGGCATCACGGATTTTGAAGCAATCTTTGAGCGGGTAAAGGATCAGTGCGATCTGTTCTGGCTCGAAAATCTCAATCTTCGAGGCGGTTTCAAAAAGACAATTATGGATTATATCGCCGGAAAATATCCTGATCTTGTCCCACTTTACGACGAGATCTATAACAAGCATAACCGCAGCTACTTTGAAGCACTTGAAGTAAAAGCTGAGGAAATGGCTAAGAAGTATGATTGTCCCTTTGTGGATAATGAAATGCCTTATGGCAGAGTCCCGCAGGGACATCCGGTGATCGTAGATTATTTCTATCATGAGGAAATCCGAGGGACAGAAAATACCGGAAAAAGAAATCGTTAAACAGAAATTTTGTAAGAACTTTGAACGAGGGAGACTCCTTGTCCGAAGGGCAAGAAGGTGCAACCGAGAAGATTTAGAACAATTCCAGTTTACAGACCTAAAACAGAATACCGTTCCTTACATAGCAGTCATGCACTTCGGTGCCTGGCTGCTGTTTTTTGCGAAAGGAGAAAGATTACGTTGATGTTTGAAAAGAAAGAAGCCCTTTATCTGGTGGATCACGAATCCTACCTGCATCTGAAGGAAACGGTCACGCAGACGGGGTTTGCGTATGAGACCTTCGATAAAGCTACCGGCGCTGCTCAGCACACCGGTCTGATCACCTATGAGGAAATGCTGGAGAATCCGATTCGCAATCCCCTCGCCTGTGCCAGAGTGATGGCGCTTGAGGAGATCGGGCTCAAAGGTGAAGTGGTTTCCGAAGTTGCACTTCGCACGCTGGAGCAAATCAAGGAGGCCAGACGCGCCTATCGAAAAGAGCATCCGGAGGATGCTCACGATCACAGCATCCGTTTTATCACCAGCGACTACAACGAGCTGTTCCGTATCCCGGACGGCGGCAAGGTGCAGATCGACTATGCGGGCAGACACTTTGTTTCTCCCTGCGTGTATATTGATGATTACCACACCAGAATTGCCGGCCGGGTCTATCACATCTGCGAGTTCGCTGAGATGATGGAGCGCGGCGGCGGCACAGTCGCTCCCGAACCGGAAATTACGGCAAACCAGGCCGCCTGGCAGATTGGGCACCGCGAATATCTCTCCATTCAGTCCACTGAAACCGGCTGGGACTACTCTGTTTACGACCGGCAGTTCAGCGAAATTGACGGCGGCGATATTGATTTGAAGCACATCACCATTCAGCAGTGCAGAGATATGCTCCTGCAGGATCTCGGATGGCAGGACAGGAGCTTCGTTCCGATGGATTATGAAATGGTCGAAAACCGCGCTGCCGATGTCGCAGAGGAAAAGCTGAATTCCCTGCTGGAACGAATTCATGCGGAGCGAAAGGAAATCGCAAACAGACCGCACAGCGATGCCCGTTCCGCTCCTAAAAAGAAAAAACGGGAGGAATGTTTATGAGCGCAGAGCAGAAAAGCTATCCCTCGCAGCTTGAGAAGGTAAAGGCCATTACGGATCAGCTGGAGGCAGGTATTCAGTCTCTTTTCGAGAGTGAAAAATTCAAGCAGTATCTGAAAACGCTTTCCAAGTTCCATAATTATTCGCTGAATAACACCCTGCTGATTGCCATGCAGAAGCCGGATGCCACGCTTGTTGCCGGATACACCACCTGGAAAAGGCAGTTTGGGCGTCAGGTACGCAAGGGGGCAAACGGCATCCGCATTCTCGCTCATGCGCCCTATAAGAAGAAAATAGAGGTCGACAAGACCGATACGGCTACCGGCAGAATCGTGAAAAATCCGGACGGAACCAATGCGAAGGAAACGCAGGAGGTTCTGATGCCTGCGTTCAAGGTGGTCAATGTCTTTGATGTCAGCCAGACAGACGGAAAGCCGCTGCCGACAATCGGTGTCAACGAGCTGACCGGCGATGTCGCGCAGTACGACCTGTTCTTCAAGGCATTAACGCGCGCCTGTCCTGTGCCCATTGAATTTGAACAGATTGAGAACGGCGATTACAGCTTCGCCTATGTGGCCGGCTGGTCGCACGGCAAAGAGCTGCCCGAGCTCAGGGCCTCACTGGATAAAATCCGCACGACCGCTTCGGAGATGATTACCGAAATCGACTCTCACCTTGCAGACCTGCACCAGGAATATGTCTGGGCGCATCTGACGGCGGCGGATGTGAAGCATATCGAGTGCATCGGGTCCGAATACATGCCCTTATCCCGTATGGCAGAGCACACCTTTTCCTGTGAGATTGCCGGTGAAGCAATGACGCTGAAGCTCCATTTATCGCAGCACGATGACGGTGAAGGCTTTACCATCCATTCCGAGGGAAAGGACATCTGGGAGGCTATGCCGGAAAGTGAGCTGCGCCGACTGGAGCCTGTTCTGACCTCGGCGGCGGAGCTGCATTACTGGACTCCTGAGGTCGAGCAGGCCGAAACGATACAGGCTGTCAAGGACGCTGCCTGCCGATTTATGGAGGATGAAACGCTTGGCCTGTCGCGGGAACAGTGTCAGCGGTTCTGGACTGTCATCGAGCAGAAGGAAGCGGAGTTTGCGCCGCCCTCTGCCCTCGCTGATTTGCAGGCGAAAAAGACCACAACCGAAAAGGAAAAGCCGTCAAAGCGTGCTCGGAACAAACAGAAAATGCAGGAGGAAGCTCGGTAACATCTGCGCTTCTTCCTGCTGTTTACCACCATACAATCAACAGGAGGTGCTCCATGCAGCCGAGAAACAAATGGGTTCACTTTGTCATGTCGCAGGATGAACTGGACCGAATGCAGCAGAAAATGCAGGAGGTCGGAATCCAGAACAAGAGCGCCTATCTCCGCAAAATGGCACTGGACGGCTACTGTGTGAATCTGGAACTGGAGGACGTCAAGAAAATGGTCTCGCTGCTGCGCTATTGCAGCAACAATCTCAATCAGTACGCAAAACGCGCCAACGCGACCAACTCCATTTATGCAGATGATATTCAGGATTTGCAGAACCGGCTGGAGGAAATCTGGCTGTCTGCGAAAGAAATTCTGGCAAGACTGGCGGTGATTCAGTAGTGTTACTGTTGTGAAAAGTGCTTGAAGCGCCGCTTCTATCTGCTGAATGCGAATTAAATTATGAACAAACTGTAAACGCTCTGAAAGAAGCGCTACATTTTATGTGACGAGATATATATAGTATATATGAGGATTTTGAAGAGTCACTTAGACAATTTTGTATTCTCATATTACACAATTATCAATAAAACGAAAGGACAACTGTAATGGATAACGAAATGTTAGCGCTTTACAAAGAAGCAAACCGTAAATGGAACGAAAAGGAGCATTTGATGCGCAATGTGCTCCGCTACAAGGATGCTCCCCGGGCATCTATCGGAGAGTCGGATCGCCGTTCGCTTTTTGCAGTCGGTTTGACTGATGACTTGATGGACTGGAAAATTGTTTCGCTGGATTTTGGCAGCAGCTCCAGTTATTATGCATACATTTGCAACGAAGATACAGCGATTGGCGCACATTATCGTCTGGTTGGCGAGTTGACGTCCGAAATCCGCATTTTCGATGACGTTCTTGGCGAGAGTATGTTTGCGGCGAAAGCAAACAAAATTCGTATCTGGCGCGCAGGAGCATTTGGCTGCATCATCCAATTGCTGGGTCGTGATGTTTATGTAAAACAGGCCCTCTGGTAATAACCCGACTGCGGCTGACTCCGTCTCCAAACACCATATTAGGCATTAAGGCAATACCGCACAATTAAAGCGGCGGTGCTTTGCGGAAATTTTGTGTCCTGACTTTGGCTTCGGTTCCTTGCGCGAGTTCCGTCCGCGCTGCCGAAGTTTCACGGTAATACATCAAGTATTACCGCAAAACTGTGCCTCGTCAGTACGCAAAATTTACTCGCAAATCACTCTTGTTCAATTATGCGGTGTTGCCTTAAATTATTTGCAAGGCGGCAGCGGTATAGTCCGAGGCCGCCTTTTTGGCGGATGATAGGGCTTAGCAAATTGGAAATCAATAAAATTCATGCGTTGTAAAAACTGCGGTTGAATTTTACAGCAGATTGGGATATACTATGGTTGAAAGGAGTTGAGCAATATGCCAAATATCAGACCCATTTCCGATCTGCGAAATTACAGCGATGTGCTGCATGATGTGGCTGTTGGTGCTCCGGTTTTTCTGACAAAGAACGGGCGCGGCAGATATGCAATTCTCGATATACAGGACTTTGAAAAGACACAGGCAACCCTCCGGCTGATGAATGAACTTGCAAAAGGCCGAAAATCTGGCGAAGAGAAAGGCTGGCTGACATTGGAAGCCGTAGAAAAGAACCTCGGGATTGTCAATGAATAATTTGCATTTGTCCGAAGAAGCCCAAAATGATCTTTTAGAAATCAAAGCCTATATTGAGGAAGAGTTACTGAACCCATCCGCAGCATTGGCCACCGTAAGTCGAATTACAAAGAGTCTCCGCATTTTGCAGAACCATGCACAGGCCGGAGCTCAGCTATCTTCGATTGCGGATATAGAGAGCGATTATCGCTTTATTGTAAGCGGCAATTACATTAGTTTCTACCGTGCTTACGACAGCGAAGTTTTTATTGACCGTATTCTCTATGCCCGCCGTGATTATATGCGGATTTTGTTCGGAGACAGTACAACAGATGAATAGATGACAAACCATTGAACCGCTTGTAGAGATACAAGCGGTTTTGCAATTCAGACACTGCCAAAGATAACGCGCTGCATATCCTCTGTCAGTATGTTTCCCCTTGTTTACCTCAACAATATAAGCTTGCTTTCACCTCTATCCACGCTAAAGTAAACACCTATAAAACGACATCCTTGACAAGCGAAAATCCATATCATAGACTGTAATCAGAACACGCAGGAGGTCTTGATATGTGGCTGATTAAACTTCCCTTTCGCATTATCGCGCTGCTGATTATGGCAGTTGTCAGCGTATTTTCTATTTTTTATTCGATAGCTTTGCATATCTCCACGCTGGCAACGGGACTGTTATATCTGCTGCTGGGCGTCTGCCTTGTCACGCTGCTTTTTCAGCACGCATGGGCCCTCGCTGCGATCGTTTTCGGGTTTGCAGTTCTGGTATTTCTGGCAATCCTGTTCACTGAAATCATTTCACTTGGACTGGAAACGCTGACCGGGCTGCTGTCTAAATTCATTTTTTCGTAATACCGCATACGCTGTAAGATCGGAGGCATGAAAATGTCTCCGATCTTTATTTTTGTTGAAAATGCAGAAAGGAGTGACTGTCTGTGGCCGCTACACGACTGATCCCCATGCACATCAGTAAGGGCAAAACCATTGCGCGCAGCCTGGGCGACAGAACGAATTATGCCAAAAATCCGGATAAGACTGAGAAAGGCAGACTGGTCACCGGGTATCAATGTGATCCGCTGACCGTTGATGAAGAGTTTCTGCTGTCAAAGCGTCGATATGAGCAGATTACCGGCCGCCGGCAGCAGCATGAAGTAATCGCCTATCAAATTCGTCAGTCCTTCAAACCGAGCGAGATCACGCCGGAGGAAGCGAACCGTTTAGGGCGTGAGCTTGCGCTTCGATTTACCAAAGGCAGGTATGCATTGACTTTTGTTTGCAGGACTCCATACCATCCATAGCAAAGGAGTCCAACCTCTCAGTTCATCTGATTGGTTGGGCTCTTTCTTTATATATGGTTGAACTACAACGATAACATCTTAAACTCGATTTGAACTGCGGAAGACTTATTCAAATAACTGTCCTCTCTACTTTTCACTTTTCGATACTGCTTCTGCACGCAAAGCCGCACATGGTCCGATATATACGACCGATTGCACTCTACATTCATCCAGTATAAAAGTGCAGCCTGACTTCAAGCTGCACTTCAAAATTTATTCAAATTAGTTTTTTCATAGTCCCGTCCACCATAAAAACAACGCATAATGTATACTGTCTTTATGCTTTCCTCGACCTTATAAATGATAACATAATTTTTTACGGTAATGCGGCGATACCCCATTGCTTTCAATCGAGTATCTCGACACCGCTCATACATTTCCGGCATTTTCTCCAAATTAGAATAGCAAGATCCTATCCCATCCAATAAATCAGCCGCATCCGACGGATTCGATAATTCCCTCAAAATATAGTCAAGAATTTCTTCCAAGTCCTTATTGGCCAGAGGTGCAATCTCAACTTTATAAGCCATATTTCGCCTTCAAGTCTTTCAATGCTTTGCGAGCGTCTATCGCTTTGCCTTCGTGAATTTCTTCTTCGGCCTGTGCTAATCTGGAATACACATCCAACATATACAGTTTTTCCTCATAGGCTTTCATCCCCATAATAACCATGTCACCATAACCATTTTTAGTGATATAGACCGGCTCAGGAGATTCATTGCACATTTTAGAAATTTCAGTCGTATTTTTCAAATCACGGATTGGTATAATACGAGGCATATAAACACGCTCCTTTCGTACCATAATTATGCTACGCCGTATTTACTTCTGCAATGTCTATTTCTTAGTAATCACCTCCTCCACCGTTCTCATCTTCTACTGAATGATTTTGCGGTACTTATCCCGTAATTTCATATTTTACTTTTTCAATTTCCGGTACTGCGTCTGTATGCAGAACATCACACGATCAGAGATATACGACCGGTCACGCTCAGCATAGAACGCCAGCGGCTCGGCAAGCGCATTTACGATATCTTCCCGTGAGGAATCGTACCGAATCTGAGCGCCGTAGTTTGCCTGTGCCGCGTGAACCTGTCGGACGAATTGGGCATTCATCGGCTGAGCACGAAGTTGGGACAGCAACACTTTCGGCTCTACATCCATCGGGTAATCACGCACATTGGACAGCAGTCCTGCGCCAAAATCGAACATCGGGCAATAGTCAAACACTTCCCCGCGGCGCAACACAGCGATATTGTTCAAGTGACGGTCCTCGTTACCAAACAGCATATCCGCTTCAAACAACGCGGTCAAATAAGCACCGAACCGGTCAAGTCCGGTCAAGCGTTCGGTCTGTTCGACCAGCCACCCGATTTTTGCCTGCATATTGGGAAGTCGTTTTACTTGCGACTGCCAGTCCGAGCCTACGCCTTTGCGCAGTAAATCGGCAAGTGTCAGAATGGATTCTCCCGGCTGCAAAAAGTCTGCACTGGAACAGCCGTTGCGGGTGCGGCCATGGACCTCCAGCCGCTCCATGCGGTAGGTTACATATTGAAAACCCAGTTCAATAATATTGGTTCGAGACAACAGCGCCGAAGTCACAGTTTCCGCCAGCCCTTCATAGCCGAACATATCCAGCTTAAACCAGCGGCCGTCCTCCTGCCACTTCTCCTGATTGCCCTTTGACGAAGTTCCTGCAATGCGGTTTCCTGTCGTCCTCTTGATTACCACGCTCATCCCTCCATGATCACAAGGCGACAGTTGTCCTCTGCCATACGGCCCTCAGTCTTGCGAATGATTTCCAGCGGCTCATACTTTTCCAATCCAAATTCCGCCAAATAATAGCGCAGACCATCCCGTTGACGCGGTACACAGCGGCTTTCTAAAAACTCCTGCAAATCGTTCCAGGTCGGGTTCTGGTCGACACCAAATGCTGTCCGCAATACATCTGCCGTATGGTTCTCGATTGCCAGCGTGCGCGTTGTTCTGTCTGCGCAGATTTTCGTACACAGTGCGTTACCATCGTAAAAATGCAGGACAAGCAGCTCATGTCCGTGCCGACGAGCGGTATCCACAAAGTCTGAGTAGCCGCCCGATACAGCACGCCGTATCGTGATGGATTCACCATCAAACTGCAGCACAACTTCGCGCGATTCTTCGTCAATCCCCAGTTCGTTTATCCAAGCAGACGGCAGTGCCACGCGATAGTTTTTCGCATCCGCGCCAGCCGTTCCGCCTGCCTTGTTGATTAAAATTTTTGCCTTGCGCTGTTCTATCGACACTCATATCACTCCCTGCTATTATTGTATCCATTGGACACCAATATAGCGAATTTTATTGTTCATTATTTACACGATAACGCTGTCCCTGCACGAGTTACTGTATAGGGCTATAAAGAGATCTTATCCGCAAATTTATAGGTAAAACCCTGCATTATATAACGCAGCCGTTAAGAGAGGCTGTAAATCTACTCTTAACGGCTGTGCTTATCTTTTTCTATATTCTTCGATCACGCACTCGTGCTCTTTGGTGTCTTTGTTATAGTTGATGCCAACAAGCAGGATATCGCCCGTATACTGCACAATCGATGCAGGGTAATTTCGATCCTTAATCTGCTGCAAAGCGGTCTGCGCGTTCTTGTTCCACTTCAGCTCGACAATCAGCGCCGGATAATCACTCCGGTATTCCGGTTTAGGCAGAAATACGAAATCCGCAAATCCGCGGCCGGCCGGCAGTTCACGAACCGGCTTAAAATAATACTGCATCGCGCTCAAGTAGGCGATCGTCAGAACACTGCTCAACGAATTTTCGTTATGGTACTGAATGACTGACGTATATTCATTGTGAATCTTCTCGATCTGCTTTGCTACTGCGGCACAGTCCCTATCGAGCGTTGCATCGAGCAGCTTATCAGACTCCTGTTGAAACAGCAGCATCTCATTCCACGGCTTACTCTCCACGGCCGTGGTTAGTTCCTGACGGATTTCTTCATTTGGAACGGATGCGGTTCTTTCCCTCTGATCGTAGCCAAGATAGCCGAGATGGATCAAATAGGTCAGCACATCGTCCTTGCTGTTGATATTTGCCGTATCATTTTTGAATGTCGCGGTGTTCACTTTGACCGACGCGCCTGACAGCATTTCGATGACAGCGGTTTTCAGACCATCGTAGTCCATGTTGATGAGCGGAACAATCGCATCATACGATGCTGTTTCCGACCAGTAGCTGCGGAACTCCTGCCGCTGCATCACGCTGACGACTACCCTCGGATTATAGATCTGCTGACCGTTCAGTAGATAGCCGTTATACCAGCGTTTCACCTCGCCAAAGTCCCGGTGATATGTGCTGCAAAGCCGCTGCACTTCGTCCTCAGTAAAACCGATAAACGGAGCGAGTGGACCGGGGCTCAGCATGGTGAATTCGTTAAAGTTATTGAGTGCTGACTGCGTTTTTTCTTTTTTGATTGGGAGAATACCCGTCAAATAGGCAAGCGCAATATACTTTGTCGGCTCGACTCCCTTAAAGAGACCGCGCAGGAAGCTGATATATTCGTTCTGGATTTTTGTATCAGCCGATGCATCTCGAATGAGCACATCCCATTCGTCAATGATGATAACAAATTTCCGTCCGGTCTTTTCGCGCACACGAGACAAGGCATCCGGCAGAGAAGCAACCTCGGACGGCAGACTATCCGGATAGATATCTCGCAGCTCCTCCATTACGCTTTCTGTGATGACTGAAACGATATTGCCATCCGCATAGGAGCGAAACCACTGAACATCGATATGAATAACATCATAGCGGTTCAGGTGCGTGCGAAACAGAGGGGTTTTCCCAATGTCCAGATCTGCAAACATTTTCTCGGAATCTGTACCTCTGCTGTAATACGCCGCGAGCATATTCGCTGCATAGGATTTTCCAAACCTTCTCGGCCGGCTGTTGCAGATATAGGCATCCGGAGTATCCAACACGCGGTTGGCATATGCAATCAGACCTGTCTTGTCGAGATAGATCTCCGCATTCAGCGCGACCTGAAATGCACTGTTATCTGGATTTACAAATCTCCCCATCTGTAACATCTCCTTTCAGCGGTAATCACTTCTCTATGTATTGATTTTACCATCCATCCGCACAAATAGCAAACGAAGCAGATCTTCAGTGTTCAATTTTATATCGACCGTATTTTCTACCAGCAAAGTTGCGCCAAAAATGCACTTTTCTTACCGCAAAACTGAATTGTTTAACTGAAAGGCTAAAACAGCCTTAAAATAAACAATTAGGAGTTTTACAAATGGACTATTTCGCTCAAATTGAACTCGGGCTGCGCATCAAAAGTCTGCGTACGGAAAAAGGGTTAACCCAGGAAAAACTGGCCGAATCTTTAGGCATCAGCGTTGAATATGTCGGCAAAATCGAACGCGGAAAGCGCACACCATCTCTTGATCTGGTTATTGCCATGTCCAAGTTCTTCCACGCAAGCACAGATTATATTCTTCTTGCCAATCGCAGAACAACTGAACTCGGGTAATCCGTACTCCCTGTACCTGTTACTTCTTTCGCAATAATATACAATTATTATGTAAGGATCATTAATCCTTACATGTTCTTTGACAAGTCAATATCAGTCAATCAAGTTCAGCATGTGATATGGAGGAACATCAGCGACAAACGCCACGATTGCCATTGGCAGGAGCGAAAATCGGCTGTAAGTTTCGGTTTGCTACTGAAATATACCTATGAAATATTGCAAAATAATGATACTTCTGCACGCAGCTCCGAGAGGACCGCGGAGGGGTGAAATTCCCATGAGGTCGGTTATCGCAGCCGACCGCTTGATTGACTCCCTACAGGCTTAATGCCTGCGATCCTGAGGGGGCGTCAGAGACAAATTCTTGGGAAACATAATCTTTAGCAATAGAAATTCACCGTGGGCGGGATCTTCTCCGCCCACGTTACATAATAGGAGTGGGAATCTATGATTAACAAAAATTGGAGTTTTCGCAGAGGTGACATTTACCTTGCTGACCTCGGCGAGCATCATGGTCACATTCAAGGAGGCACCCGTCCTGTTGTTGTCGTTCAGAACGACTACGGCAACAGATTTGCACCGACCCTGATCGTCGTTCCCCTTACGGCTGAAATCAAAAAAACAGACATGCCAACACACTACGTCTTGCGGCATCAACGCGGTCTGGACAAGCCATGCATGGCCTTGGCCGAACAGATCCAGACAATACGTAAATCGCAAATCATCCGCTATTTGGGTCATGTGCGACCAATCCATATGTCGTGCATCGACCTAGGCATTCGCGAGAGCATAGGCCTGCCGCCACAGCACATCATCCGCATCATACCACCTAACGAGCAAAAGGAGTAATTTTTATGCAAAATATCGATAGTATCCCTATCAGCACCGACAAGCGTTGCTATACGGTCGCTGAGTTGCAGAAAATGCTGGGCATTAGCCGTGGAAGCGTCTATCAGCTGCTGAAAACCGGTCAGTTCCACTGGTTTAAAATCGGCACCGCAATCCGCATTTCCAAATTCAGCTTTGACGAATGGCTTAATGGCCAATCCTGCTGATGTCAAGGATGTCGCTCAACTGTTCGACATCCTAACAATGTCGCTATACATCAACTAAAATATAGCCAGGTCAAATGACCTGGCTACTATTTTCGAAGGAGAATCCCCATGACAAAAAAGAAAAAGACTACAATGTCTGTGCCAGAGATGCAGCGCCTGCTCGGCCTGGGTAAAACCGATGCGTATTGGCTTGTTAAAAAGCAATGCTTCGAGACCGCTATTATCAACGGCAAGATTCGAATCATAATAGACAGTTTCGAGCATTGGTATGCCCGACAAGTCAAGCACAAAAAGGTCCATGGGCCGCCGCCCGGCAAAGTACTCCGTGCAGAATCCTATTCCCCGCAAGAGCTTGCCGAAGAGCTAGGCATAGGCTTCAGTACCATATACGATATTATTCAACGTTACAACATTAAAACTTTTAAAGTTGATAGCTGGCTTCGCATTTCCAAGCGCGATTTTTGAGATTGGTATAAAACGCAAACCAGATACCGTACCCGAGCCGACCGAGCACGAGATGCTGCTCTTGAAGCACAGACGATGACAATGCCCGAAGTTGCACAAATTTTAGGCATCCCTCGCAAGGCTGTTTACCACATCCTCCTTTATGGCCCGGATCGAGACAAATTCGACTTCGTTTTTATCGCTGGCCGTCGGCGCGTGACCAAAGAGAGTTTCGACCGCTGGTATTCCGACCAGAGCAGGTTTTGCACCGAAATCGACAAAACAAAGTCGGTTTTTTGGATGCAGGAAGCATCTGTCCTCCTGCACATTACATATAATGATGTCCGCCAAATGATTCAAAGCGGCGAACTCGCCGCGGAGAAATGCGGCGCAAAGTATTTGATTTCGCGAGATGAAATCCAGCGGATTTTGCTCCAACAGGAAAATAAACATGAAATTTGAGGTGAAATAATGGCATCAATCGTACATAGAAACGATCGTTTTCTCGTCGTGCATTACGAGTATGATGAAGTATCCGGAAAGCGCAAGCAAAAATGGGAAACGTATCGAACCCTGGCTGATGCAAAGCGCCGTAAGGCAGAGATCGAGCATCGTCAGGAGCTCGGCGTTATGAACGTTCCCACCTGCAAAACGGTGGCCGATCTGCTTAAAGAGTATGTCTCCCTTTACGGGACAACTACATGGTCGCTATCGGTCTATTCCTCAAACACGCGTTTGATACGGAATTACATTAATCCAGTCATCGGTAAGATGAATTTGTGCGAAATATCGCCACACATTCTCGAGAAATATTATCAGAAACTCCTGAAAACCCCCGCTGTTTCCCATGTCACCCAGAAGCGCGGGGCAAAGGCTTCCGGTTTTGTTCAGCCGGCGACAGTCCGCAAAGTCCACAGTTTGCTGCGGAGTGCCTTCACTCAAGCTGTCAAGTGGGAGCTTATGGAGAAAAATCCAGCTCTTCATGCCACTGTTCCTAAGGCTGTACCCCAAAAACGTGAAGTCTGGGACTCTGAGACAATTTTTCTTGCACTCGATGTTTGTGATGATGCTCGTCTTAAGCTGGCTATCAACCTTTCTTTCGCGTGCAGTATGCGAATCGGCGAAATTCTCGGCTTGACCTGGGACTGCGTCGATATTTCTCCGCAAAGCATCGCAGACGGAACAGCGTCTATCATGATTGAAAAAGAGCTCCAGCGTGTCGACAAGACGGCCATGAAGTCCCTCGAGCAAAAGGACGTCCTCTTCATCTTCCCTCAGAGCTCGAAGCGCAACAAAACCATGCTCGTCTTGAAAAAGCCCAAGACGGAATCTAGCATTCGCAAAGTTTTTATCCCGAAAACTGTTGCGCGCCAGCTTGAATCATGGAAGCGCGAGCAGGAACGCACCAAGGAGGCGCTCGGTGACGAGTACGCTGACCACAACTTGGTCTTGGCCCATGGTCTGGGCAGCCCGGTGGAGCAGTCGCGGATTACTGCGATGTTCCAAGCATTAATTAAGAAAAACGACCTGCCAAAAGTTGTTTTCCACTCGCTTCGCCATTCCAGCATCACTTACAAATTGCAGCTGACTGGCGGTGACATCAAATCCGTCCAAGGTGACTCCGGTCACGCGCAAGCCCAGATGGTGACAGATCAGTACGCCCATGTCATGGACGAGAACCGCAAAAATAACGCCGAGCTGTTCGAGCAGATTTTTTACCGCGGCAAAATCCCTGATTCGCAAGAAGCACCCCCTGCTGTCAGCCCCACTTCTCCTTCCGATATCGATCCGTCGCTTTTGAAAAAAATCTCCGAAGACCCCGACCTGCTCAAGATTCTGAGCGCGCTTGCCGACAATCTTGGCTAACCCTCCCCTATCTAAGAGAGCACCCGTGATCAAGTGCTCTCTTTTCATTTGCGTGGAATTATGATATATTATATAGTATCCTTTGCTTGATTTATGATGTGAAGAACAGTGCTGTATTTCATGTAAAAACGTCTAATATTGGCGCGCGAAAAAAATACGCATCTTCCCCCGTATTAGAAAACGTCTAATAAACGTCCAATTTGCCTGTATCTTCCATGAACCGTGGTGAACATACAGCGACTCTACATCACGGAAATTCACTCATCGACCCACTCCCATGAACTCGGGTGAACACGGGCGAAACCGGCGGGGGGCTTCTCCTAAGCGTGGGGTCGGAGGTTCAAATCCTCTCTGGGACGCCAGCTAACAACGCCGAAAGCCTTTGTTTTCAAGGGTTTTCGGCTTTTCTTATATAAAAAGCTACGAAAAAGCTCTTTCACTGTATGAGATAAAATTCTACTCCAAAATTTGATTTTTGACAACCCCTCCAGAATCGAACGGTTGTTATAAGACAAAATCGCCAGCTAATTTTTAGCAGAAAACGGGCTGTTCTTGCTAATGAAAATGCCCTTCCTGCTAATCAGACCAAAAATCGTGCTAAAAAACCTGCTAATCAAAAAAGGCGGATGTTTTCAGTATCACGCTGTTATGGCAGATAAAATTGAATATGGTTGTATACATAGAGCGTCTATTTGCCCCGCATCGGGGATAGATAGGCGCTCTTTTTTGTCCAAAACCATGGGCAAATACAAGAGATTGGAGGTGTTTTATTTGAGCAAGCCTGTTTATGCCGCAGACAAGCCGAGCGATTGCCATTACTGCTACTTCTGGACGAATGGCAGAAAGGGTTGCCGTCTGGGTAGAAATCATTGCTACTACTTAATCTCTTTGCCACCGAAACCCAAGTCGGAATGTGATGGCTGTCCCTATGGGCGAGATCACCCGTGCATTGGTTGGTGTACGAAGAAGGTTATGCGTGAAGTGGGGCTTCGTTGATATGGATGCGTATGAACAGGAATACCGCTTCTGCTATTTTGCCCGATGTCCTTACGAAAAGACGGATACGACTTTCCGCAGCATTCCGCCGACAACAGAAAGTGTTCCGCAGAAAGAAGGTGGTGAAACCGTGTGAGTTTCGATTATTTTTACGGTCAGCAAGGCGTGGATTTACTTCCCACCGTCCATGAGGGCACAACCGTCCGGGCGATGGAGAAGAAAGGCATCCGCACCGAAAAGGGCGAGTTCAACCGCTGGATCAAGGCAACCAATGCCGTTATCCGAGACATCAAGAAGAAAATCGCTCTCCTGTTTGATTGGATTGCCGAAGCAAAAGCAGAGCTTGCCAAGCCGCAGGCACCCGACCTTGTTTCTCCGCTGAACGCCTATTACACCCAGCGCAAAGCCGGGGCGTATTCCCAGAAAGGTAAAATCAGCAACCTAAAGATACCTTCAATTACCTGCGGGAGAATGGCATTTATTCCCTTGAAGATTTGGAACACCGTGTCAGCGAACACAGTGCTGCCACAGAGAGCTTGAAGGTTGGACGCTGATGAATGGATTGATTTTCCTTGCGGTTTAGAGTACAATAAAATTGTCGAAATTACTCAAAACAGTTCAAGGAATAACACCTATTACGAATTACGATACCACACAGGAGACTTCTTTCATGCTTAAACAAGGCCTTTACGAGCAAGTGGTGAATACCGAAATCAAAGATGAGCTGCGTCAGCTGCCGGAAGGCAGCAAGCATATCGAGAAAATCGATGCTGCCGAGTCCTCCTCTGTCTTAACGCAGTACCTGTCCGAAGTCGTTCACAAAGGTCTTGACCGCATTGCGGGTGACGATATTTCTGCGCAGCTAAATCTGGTCAACAAAATTGTTGATCTGATTTCGCAGGAGACAGCGCAGGACGACCTGCGCGATTTTACTGTGGACGATGAGGGCGAGCAGTTATTCGCATTGCTGTCCCGCGATGATCCTATGATGCGCATCGGCCAGAAAAAAGCAAAGGACCTCCCTCGCCCCGAAACATCGATTGCGCAAAGCAGCTTATTTACCGGAGCAGTTCATGAGCCGCAGATGTTTTCCGAGCTGAAGAAAGAAATCGCCTCCGCAGACCGCATTGATATGCTGGTTTCGTTTGTCAAATGGAGCGGTCTTCGTTTAATCATCGATGATCTTCAGCATTTTGCGGAACGCAGCGGCAGGCTCCGCGTTATTACGACAACATATATGGGCGCAACGGATGTGAAAGCGGTGGAGGCGCTTCGCAAGCTCCCCAACACAGAAATCCGTGTATCTTACGATACCGAGCGTACCAGACTTCATGCAAAGGCGTATATGTTCTATCGTGAAACCGGCTTTACTACGGCGTATGTCGGTTCTTCCAACCTCTCCAATCCGGCTATGTCCAGCGGACTGGAATGGAATGTTAAGCTGACAACCAAGGATATGCTGCCAACCATTCAGAAGATGGAAGCAACCTTCGATAGTTATTGGAACACCGCCAGTTTTGAAGTCTATGAGGACGGGTGCAGGGAAAGACTGGAGCGTGCACTGTCAACAAACGGAAATGCCAATCCGACAAGCGAGATGCAGTTCGTTTTCGATATTCAACCCTACCCATACCAGCAGGAGATTTTGGATCGCCTGCAGGCAGAGCGCGAGGTTCGCGGCTATTACCGCAATCTTGTCGTTGCAGCAACCGGCACCGGAAAAACCTTAATCTCTGCCTTTGATTACCGACGGTTCTGCAAAGCCTTCTCCGGTTCGAAGCCCCGTTTGCTGTTTGTCGTTCATCGAGAGGAAATTCTGAAACAGAGCCGAAGTGCCTTCCGCGCTGTATTAAAGGACCCCAATTTCGGAGAGCTTTTTGTGGGCAGCTTCAAGCCGGGCAGTCTGGAGCATCTATTTATTTCAGTGCAGACATTAGCTTCTCAGAAGCTGTATGACTTTCTCCCGGAGGACTATTACGATTTCATCATTGTGGACGAGTTCCATCATGCAGCAGCACCTACCTATCAAGGACTGCTGAACCACTTCAAGCCGAAAATTTTATTGGGTCTGACCGCAACGCCGGAACGTATGGATGGAAAAAACGTTCTGGATTACTTTAATGGCCGTATTGCATCTGAAATTCGACTGCCGGAGGCAATCGAGCGCAAGCTGCTCTGCCCGTTCCAATACTTCGGCGTTTCCGATGATGTCGACCTATCCAATATTCGCTGGACGCGCGGCGGTTATGATAAAGCTGAACTTAACAACGTGTTTTCTCTGAACCGTGCTGTCGCCGAAAAGCGCGCCGGCCATATTGTCAATTCTCTCTACCGGTATGTAACCGACATCAATAAGGTTCGCGGTCTTGGGTTTTGCGTCTCTGTCGAGCATGCTAAATTCATGGAAGCGTACTTTCTATCAAAGGGTATTCCCTGCATGTCGCTTACCGCTAATTCCAGCGATAAGGAACGAAATGAAGCCAGACAGCGTCTGGTCTCCGGTGAAATCCGCTTTATCTTTGTTGTAGATTTGTATAACGAGGGCGTTGATATTCCCGAAATTGACACCATCCTCTTTCTGCGCCCTACCGAGTCGCTCACGATTTTCTTACAGCAGCTTGGCCGCGGTCTGCGTCTCTCGGAAGGAAAAGACTGCCTGACCGTTTTGGACTTTATCGGTCAGGCAAACAAGAAATACAATTTTGAAGAAAAGTTTGCTGCACTGCTCTCTCACAGCAATCACAGCATGCAGTACGAGGTGAAAAAGGGCTTTGTATCACTGCCGAAGGGCTGCTATATCCAGCTGGAAAAGAAGGCTTCCGAAGTCATTCTGGCGAATATTCGCCGCTCCTTCGGTGACCGTGCCGGTCTGATTGCGCGTATCGAAACCTTCACACAGGACAGCGGCCTTCCCCTTTCCTTGAAGAATTTCATCGGCTACTATCACCTCGACCCGCGGTCGATCTACGGTAAATTCTCCTTCTCCCGTCTCTGTGCAGATGCAGGCGTCCGCGATGATTTTATCGAGCCTGCCGAAAGCATTCTGACAAAGGCGTTCAGCAAGCTGGTTGCCGTGGATTCCCGGCGCTGGATTAAGTTCCTGACGGATATTCTTCCGCGCTTCTCCTGTGAACTTGCGGCTTCGCTTTCCGATTTTGAAAAGCGCATGCTGCAAATGTTCTACATCACCGTATTTCAGGAGGCGGCAGACTGGCGTTTCCATACTACGCAAGCCAACATGCAGCTGCTCGCGGACAGCCCGATTATGATGCACGAACTGTATGAGCTTCTGGCGCTCAATCTGGAACGTATTGACTTTATCGATCAGCCTGTCCCGCTTGGCTTTGATTGTCCGCTGGACCTGCATTGCACCTATACCAGAGATCAAATTCTGATTGCAATGGACTATATGACGCCGAAAAATGTGCGGGAGGGTGTCAAATGGCTGCCGGACAAGCAGGTCGATGTGTTCTTTATCACGCTCAACAAGGCAGACAAGGACTACTCACCGACTACCATGTACAACGACTATTCGATCAACGAAAGCCTGTTCCATTGGCAAAGTCAGAGCACGACCTCCGATACAGCAAGCACCGGTCAGCGTTATATCAACCACCGGCAGCGCGGCAGCAAGGTCGTTCTCTTTGTGCGGGAGTTCAAGCAGGACAGCATTGGCGCTGCACCGTATACCTGTCTTGGAACGGCAGTCTATGTGAAGCACACCGGCAGCAAGCCAATGAATATTACATGGCATCTGGACCAGCCGATTCCGGCGAAGTATCTTCGCAAGACGAACAAGCTGGTAGTCGGATAAGGAAGGCATTTTATGAAACCAATTCGAGTCGCCGCCGCAGTTATTCGCGATGGTGAAAAAATCTTCGCCACCATGCGCGGCTATGGTGACTTTAAGGGGCTGTGGGAGTTCCCCGGCGGAAAAATCGAGCCCGGTGAAACGCCGCAGGAAGCCTTAAAAAGAGAAATCCGGGAGGAACTTGCTTCTGAAATTGCGGTTGGTGAATTGATTGATACCGTTGAATTTGATTATCCGACCTTTCACCTTTCAATGGATTGCTTCTGGTGTCAGCTGATTCGCGGTAATCTTGAACTGTTAGAGGCCGCCGAAGCGCGATGGCTGACCAAGGAAACACTGAAAAGCGTGGAGTGGCTGCCGGCTGATTTAGCGCTGGTTGATAAAATTGAGAAAGCGCTCACTTTGCTGCCATCATGAACTGTAATGCAAGGCGGTGCAGCCATCATCTGCGAAGCCTTTCCGGTATTCAAAAAAACGGATATGCGAAAAATAATCGTCTTGCCGAAACTTGTTGACAGCGAAACCGGTTAGAGGTATATTGGTTTACACAGAAACCAGACACAAACCGGTATTATGAATACCGAACTGATGCATTTATTCGTTAATCAGACAGCAAATCACATGAATGTTGCAAGAGGAGCATTACTTTGACCCATCTTTTCGCCCTGTCCGCAGCGGCCGCCGATATTATGAATATTTCGCTTCGTTCCCGCCTGTCCGCCGCGCGGCTGACGTATATCGACAGCCTGCACGGCGCCTCCCGTCAGCAGAGCTTCACCGCTTCCCTGCTGTTGGATGAGGCAATCCGCCTTTGCTGTCCGTCCGTGCCGCGCCCGCTCGACATTGCCGCGAACGAGAACGGCAAGCCGTATCTGACCGCCGCGCCGGATGTCCATTTCAGCCTGTCGCATTCCGCTGCATGGGCAGTCTGTGCGGTGAGCGACCACCCGGTCGGCGTGGACATTCAGCAGTGCCGCTCCTTCAAGCCCAATATTGCCGACCGCTTCTTCCACCCTGATGAGGTACGGTACCTGTCCTCGCTCTCTCCTGCCGAGCGCGAAAACGCGTTTTACACACTGTGGGCGCTCAAGGAAAGCTACGTCAAGGCCGACGGCCGCGGTCTGCGGCTGCTGCGGCAGTTCTGCGTAGATATTGCCTGTCAGCCGCCGGCAATCACCGTCGGCACACCCGGCTCCCTCTTTGTGCCGGATTTCCCCGATCCCGCCTACAGGCTCGGCGTATGTGTGCAGAAAAAAAACGAGAAATCGCCCACTCTAACCGTTTTACCGCAGCTTTTCATCCCATAAAACGCAAAAAGAACCGATACCATAAGGTATCGGTTCTTTGAGGCTGTCGCGAAACTACAGTTTCGCCGACAAGCAGGAACGGACCGTGGGCCGTTCCAAAGTCGTCCGAAAGTTCCTATACAGAAACTTTCTCCCTCCAGAAGTTCAAAAAGGGTGATACATGCTCCCCCTTTTTGAGCATTTGCAGAGCAAATGCTATTTCATGCGCGCTGCCGCGCGAAATGCTGAAAAATGCTGACTATACGACTTTTTCGACAGACTGAAAGAACCGATACCATAAGGTATCGGTTCTTTCTGTTTATTCAGACTCTTTCGCCTTGCGGACCGCTGTTGCCAACTGATCCGAGCAGCTTGTGCCGCGTCCGCTACACGAAATGCCCTTGAAGTAGCCTTCAATCTGCTCCACGGTCATGCCCTCGACCACGCGGCTGATTGCCTGCAGATTGCCGTTGCAGCCGCCCTTGAAGGATACGTTGTGCACGATATCACCGTCCAGATCGAACGAGATATTCATCGGACATACGCCGTGCGGCTTGTAGTCAAAATGCTGCATGTCTTTCCTTGTCCTCCCTAACTGATCAGAGCAAAGTGCGGATATGCGCCGCTGCCTGCTCGAATGTGCTTACCTCAGTGTAGGACAGCTCACCGACCGGTTTCGGCTTGTCCGTCCAGTTGAGCCACACGCCGTCAATGCCGACGTCGAGCGCGCCCTGAATATCGTGCGTGAAATTGTCGCCAACCATGACGGTCTCCTCCGGCAGACAGCGGCATTTGTGCATCGCCAGCCAGAAGATCGCCGAACCCGGCTTATCCACACCGGCTTCCTCACTCGTAACAAGGCAGTCCACCTTGTCGGCAATGCCGAGGTACTCCAGCTTTTCCATCTGGATATCCGCCAGCATGTTGGTGCAGATGGCCACCTTAACGCCCGCCGCACGCAGCTCATCCAAAAACTCAGCCACGCCCGGACGCAAGGTCATCTTGGCGAACACCGCATCCCAGTACACGCGGAATGCCTCGCGCGAATAGCGAACGGCGTTCAGGCCCATGCGCTCGAGTGCGCCCTGTGCAAACAGCACACGGTCATGCGTGGGCGGCATGGCAGGCTGCTGCCGTGCCAGACGCTTGCGGTTGACGCGGAATGCGTCCGCGAACCCCTTGCCTTTGTCTCCAAACGTGCTGATGGCCCACTCCTCCAGCTTTTCGTAGGCGTAGGCGTCCCCGGCCTGAAAGCTGGTGTATAACGTGTCATCCAGATCGAAAAAAACTGCTTTTAATCCCATAAAATCCTCACAAAAGTTTTTCGTTATAGACTGCGCGGCTGCCGCCTACAAACTTCGGACGGCGGCGTGCGCACAGCAGAACGGCTTCGCCGATCTTCTTGGTCTCAATGCGCAGCGGTACGACCACCGGCTTGATGTGCATGCCAATCAGCGTTCCGCCGATGTCCATGCCCGCAGAGGCGCTCTGCTTGAGCGACTCAACCGCCACCGGATCATCAAAGCGTTTGTACGCGGTCGTGCCGAACGAACCGCCTGCCTTGGGCTGCGGAACGACGTTGACCTCCTCCAGACCGAACTGCTCTGCCACAGCACGCTCCACGATCAGCGCACGATTGAGATGCTCACAGCACTGTGCCGCCAGCTCCACGCCGTGCTCATGCAGTACGCTGTGAATGCCCTCGAATACCGCTTCGGCTACCTCTACACTGGAATGCGTGCCGATCTTCTCGCCCAGAATCTCACTTGACGAGCAGCCGACCACAAACAGGTCGCCGATCTTCAGCTTGGCTGCCTCGCAAACCTGCTCTGCCGCCTTCGCACTTTGTTCTCTGATTTCAGAAAGCTCCATTTTTCATGCCTCCTTTTTATTTATATAGTATAACACAAGTTTGAGAACTTGTTAAGACCCCAGAACATAGCATGACAATGGAGAATGCAATCCTTATAGCTTTGTTATATTGCAGGGCGGGGTGCCCGGCAACATTTCGTTTCATTCATTTTCTATTCTCCATTCTCAATTTTCAATTTACAGGGTGATCTTATGAACAAAAATCCACAGACCAAGGAGAGTATTCCTGCCGGTCTGCTTTCGCTTGCGATGGCCTTTGTGCCGACGCAGGAATTTGATACGCCGTATGATCCGGTGCTGGCCTTCTCGCGCGGCACGATCTTTCCGGCACTCGACAAGCCGTTTCTCGGAGAGGAGGCCGTGCCGCAATGACCGACAAGGCTAAGCTGCTCGGGCGCGTGCGCATGTACGATTTCGCGCTCGTTGAGGTGATCGAGTACCTCGACGGCCATCCGGACAACGCTGCCGCACTCAAATATTACAACGAAATGCGCACGGCGTTTGACAAGGCCGCCGCTGAGTACGAGGATGCATTCGGTCCGCTGACCGCCCGCGAAGTGGATACCTGCAGCGGACATTGGACGTGGATCGACGATCCGTGGCCGTGGGAAGGAGCTGAGGACTGATGTGGTCATACGATAAGCGATTGCAGTTTCCGGTAAAGATCAAGAATCCGAATCCGCAGACCGCCAAAATTGTTATCTCTCAGCTTGGCGGCCCGGACGGCGAGCTGGGTGCGTCCATGCGCTACCTCAACCAGCGGTATGCCATGCCGTATAAGGAATGCAAGGGCATTTTGACGGACATCGGCACGGAAGAGCTTGCCCACATGGAGATGATCTCCGCCATCGTGTACCAGCTGACGCGCAATCTCACGCCCGAGCAGATCAAGGAGGGCGGCTTTGACGCCTACTTTGTCGATCACACGACCGGCATTTACCCGCAGTCGGCCTCCGGTGTGCCGTGGAGCGCCGCAACGTTCCAGTCCAAAGGAGACCCGATCACTGATCTGTTTGAGGATATGGCAGCGGAGCAAAAAGCCAGAACAACCTACGACAACCTTCTCCGCCTGATCGACGACCCGGATGTTCGCGAGCCGCTCAAATTCCTGCGGGAACGGGAAGTCGTGCATTTCCAGCGGTTCGGAGATGCGCTGCGCGTTGTGCAGGATAATCTGGATGCCAAGAATTACTACGCCTACAACCCGTCCATCGACATCCGGCCCAAAGAGAAATAACGCATTTGCAAGGAGATGGTCCCTGACCGTCTCCTTTTTTGTGCAAATACTGCATCAATCCGGGGCACTGTGCAAAACAAATTTGAACACTTTACCGTGTAAAGTGTCTTTTCTTTTCCGTGTATTTCTGCTATAATGCTATTAAGTAGCGCATATTATATATTTGCCTGATCACTATCGGACAGGCCTTCGCATAAATTTCAGTAAGTAGGGGAACAAGCATGAAAGAACAGAAATTGGTCATCACCGGTATGGGCGCTGTTACGCCGATCGGTATTGGTGTGGACGCATACTGGTCCGCACTGGTGGAGGGACAATGCGGTGTAGGAAAAATTACCCGCTTTGATGCATCCGAGCTGCCCGTGCAGATCGCGGCAGAGCTGAAGGACTTCGATCCCGCTGCCTACATGCCGAAAACGCTGGCCCGCACGATGGACCCGTTCATGCAGTTTGCCTTTGTTGCGGCCGAGGAGGCTCTCAAGGACAGTGAGCTGTCCATCGAGAGCGAAAGCGACCGTATCGGCATCGTCATGGGCACTGCAATGGACGGCGTTACCACCGTTGCACAGACGCAGGCGGCGTTCGACGCAGGCAAGCGCGTCGGCCCTCGCTTTGTGCCGATGACCATCGGCAACATCGCTGCTGCCCAGATCTCGATTGCACACGGCATTCACGGCCCGAGTCTGACGCTCAACACGGCATGCTCGGCAGGCGGCGATGCCATCATGACCGCAGCGATGCTGCTCCGCTCCGGCGAGGCAGACGCGGTTCTGGCAGTCGGCGGCGAAAGCATTCTGTGCCCGATCGTGGTTTCCGGTCTGTCGCAGGCCAAGGCGCTTTCCCGCCGAAACGACGACCCCGAGCAGGCGTGCCGCCCGTTCGACCTTGACCGCGACGGCTTCGTTATCGGTGAAGGCGGCGGCGCTCTCCTGATCGAGACCGAGGAGCATGCACTCGCCCGCGGCGCAAAAATCCACGCCGTACTCGCCGGTTACGCGAACACCTCGGATGCACACCACGTTACTGCGCCCTGCCCGGACGGCGAAGGCGCTTCCCGCTGCATGAAGCTGGCGCTCAAGAAGGCTGGCATGCAGCCGTCCGACATTGGCTATATCAACGCGCACGGCACGTCCACGCCGCTCGGCGACAAAGCCGAAACGCTGGCGGTCAAGACCGTGTTCGGCGGCCGCGAAAGCGCACCGCCGATGAGCTCCACCAAGTCCGCGACCGGCCACCTCATGGGCGCCGGCGGCCTGACCGAAGCCATCGCCTGCATCAAGGCCATCGAGGAAGGCGTTCTGCCGCCCACCCTGCACCTGGCAAAGCCCGATCCGGAATGCGATCTGGATTATGTGCCGAATACCGCGCGCAAGGCGGAAATCAACGCTGCAATGAGCAATTCGCTCGGCTTCGGCGGACAGAATTCCAGCCTGATTGTTGCTCGGTACGAGAAACAGTGAGGCGGTAGGAGTGAGAAGCTTGTGCAGCAATTCTCCTCCTGTCAAACAATAAACAAACAGGGACATCGGCATGCAGCCTGTGTCCCTGTAAGATTTTTCTTCTTGCAATTCCATGATTGTGTGGTATTATAATATTCGTTAAGTAGTTTTTAACTCTACATACAACCCATTTCCTGAGGTAATTACGAATTGCTAATTCCCCATACAAATTATTACGAGGTGATCCCTTGAGTCACGAATACACCTATGATATTTCCATGTTCCGCGACACATTTGAAACCCGTTTCACCTATCTGAACGGTTTTCTTCGCAATGTTTCGCGTTTCGGCAGCCGACCGGCACTCTTTGACCCGCGTTCCGGCCGCCGCTGGACCTACCGCGAACTGAACGCCGAAGCCAACCGTCTGGCGCATGCGCTGCGCGCGGACGGCGTCGGCAAGAACGACGTTGTCATGTTCACCCTGCTCAACTCGCCGGAGTTTGTTTTCTGTTATCTGGCGGCGCACAAGATTGGTGCGATCGCGTGTCCGGTCAACTACCGGCAGGGCGCAGGCGAGATTGCACTCGTCATTGATGACAGCACGCCCAAGGCTTTCATCTATGACGCCGAGTTCGGCGAGCTGTCCGGCGGTGCGCTCGACCTGTGCGAGAGCAAGCCTGCCATCAAGATCGTTGTCGGCGCAGACGATGCCGCACCTGCCGGTCAGGTGCGCTATGCGGATTACGTTGCCGATCAGCCGGAGAACGACCCGCCGATCGACTTCGACCCGCACATCTACGACGAGACCACCCGTCTGTACACCTCCGGCACAACCAACCGTCCGAAGGGCGTGCCGATCAACAATATCAACGAGGTGCTTTCCGCGCATGACGTTATGATGCACTTCCCTCTCGGTCCGACCGACCGCACGATGAACATGACCCCGTGGTTCCACCGCGGCGGCATCCACTCCGGCGGCCCGTGCCCGACCCTCTATGCGGGCGGCGAAGTTGTCATTCTGCGCGATTTTGCACCGAAGCGCTGCCTGGAATATGCCGCTAAGTACAACATCTCGTTCCTGATCGGTGTACCGACCATCATCGCCATGCTCGCCCGCACGCAGGAGCGCACCCCGCACGACCTGTCCGCGCTGCGCGGCATTGTCACCATGGGCGCGCCGTTTGAAAAGAGCGCATGTGAGAAGTATATGAAGCTGCTCACGCCGAACATTTTCAACGGATACGGCACAACGGAATCCTTCTGGAACACATTTCTGCGCCCGTTCGACCTGCCGGATAACGCAGGCTCGGCCGGTCGCTCGTGTACGGACGACGAGGTTCGCATCGTAAAGCTGCGCGAGGACGGCTCCCATTCCGAGCCGGACGACATGGTTCCGCACGACAACGTGGCCGAGGGCGAGATCATCATCTCCTCTCCGGCAAAGAGCGCATTTTGTTACTATAATAACCCGGAAATGACCGAGCAGAAGTTCTACAAGGGCTTTCTGTACACCGGCGACGTCGGCACATGGGACGAGAACGAGTTCGTCACCGTGCGCGGCCGCAAGGACGATATGATCGTTTCCGCAGGCGAAAACATCTATCCGCCGCAGATTGAGGCCGTACTGAACGACCATCCCAAGGTCGCAGAGAGCGCTGTTATCGGTGCGCCGGACAAGCTGCGCGGCGAAGTTGTTGCGGCATATGTTGTGCCGAGCGATCCCTCCCTCACCGTTGAGGAGCTGAAGGAGTACTGCACGAACAGTCCCATGCTGTCCTCGTACAAGTGGCCGCGCATCTACAACATCGTTGATTCCCTGCCGCACACTGCGACCGGCAAAATCATGCACCGCGCCCTGCGCAAGCAAAAATAACCCAGACAGCACAAAAGGAGAATGGATTCGTTCCATTCTCCTTTTTACATCTACAACACGTTTACAGCAATCCTTGCAGCGACAGTGCAGCCGCCAGCGCCAGCAAAATGGCGATCAGCGTTTTCAGCACGCGCAGGAATCGTTCTCTTGTGACAAACCGCCGCCAGCCGGTCGGCTTCGGGTCGGGCGGCAGCATTTCGTCCGACGCCGGCTCATGGTCGATGAGCGGCACGTTGCAGTCACTGCATTTCCGGACATTCTCGACGTATTCCGCGCCGCATTTCGGGCACCAAGGCATAATTCGTTACTCCTTCCAGATGAAAATCGGCAGCGGCGGATCATTTTTGCGGTTCATCCACTCACAGCCGAGCACGGTATAGGTTCGGTCGTCCAGTTCCCGCAAGTGAGCCAGAATCGCGTCGCGCTCCTCATAGCCATTTTCCTTGCCGTAATAGAGCGCAAGCGCCATCAATCCGCCTTTTTTGAGCAGCTTCAGTCCCGCATCAACAGCAGGCAGTGAAGTCTCTGCGGTGGTGAATTTTGTCGGGTCTCCGCCGGGCAGACGGCCGAAATTGAACACGATGCAGTCCACGGTCTCCGGTTCGGCGTAGTGCGCCATGTTAGCGTGGCTGTCGAGGTACACCTCGGCGCTGAGGTGCTCCTTCGCCAGCAGCTCACGGGTCTGCCGAACGGCATCCTCCTGCACATCAAAGGCAAGCACACGGCCGATTTCGCCTGTCAGACGGCACAGCAGCGCTGTGTCTCTGCCCTTGCCCGCAGTCGCATCAATACAAAAATCGCCTTCCCGAACCTGCCGCCGGAGCACATCATGTACAACCGAAAGTGTGTTCATGCTCTGCCCTCCTCAAAAGCGGCTGCCGCCGAGCGCACGCGCGATTTCGTCCCGCGCAGCCATGAGCGGCGCACGCAGCTCTGCCACGCGCTGGTCGGTCATGCGGCTGACCGGCGCGGACAGCGAAATCGCGTAGGACGCGCGGCCGCGGTAGTCCGGAATGGCGGCTGCAATACAGCGTACGCCAAGCTCGTTCTCCTCATTGTCGAGCGCATAACCAAGCTGACGCACCTTGTCGATCTCGCGGAAGAATGCGTCCTCATCGACGATGGTGTGCTCGGTCCACGCGTGCACATCGCTGTGCTGCCACACGTCGCGCACCTCTGCGATGCTCCATGTGGCAAGAATTGCCTTTCCGACACCCGTACAGTACAGCGGCAGGCGCATGCCGATGCGCGAGAACATGCGGATGGCAGACGAGCCATTATCCACTTTATGGATGTACACAATGTCCTTGTCGTCGCGCATGACAAGGTGAACCGTCTCATCCGTGCACTGCTCGAGCCGTTCAAGCGACGCGCGTGCTCTCTCAACAATATCCAGATTATCCACAATATAGCTGCTCAACTCGCACAGGCGCATACCGGCGCGGTAGACGCTGGTTTCCGCGTCGCGCTGCACATAGCCGCGCGCGCACATGCTGGCCAGCAGACGGTGAACCGTGCTTTTGTGCAGGCCGGTTTCCGCAGACAGACTGCCGATGCTCATGCCGTTGCGGCTGCGGCACAGAGTTTCCAGCAAATCGAATGCGCGGTCGAGCGATTGAACGGTCGATTGCTCCGCCATGAAAACGCTTCCCTTCGTTCCGTATTATAAAACACACCTCCATTATACAGCAAAGCTGCACAAAAAACAAGGGATTATTTTGGTGTGGTCGCCAAATTTGGATTGGTCACTTGCGAAGCGAACGGAATTTGCGCTGACACCGCGCGGGCGCAACACAAGGCGAATTGCCCGTCGGGCAAGAGAGCATTCCCTGTGGGATAACAGTGCCGCGCAGCTTTTTAACACGTTATACCGCCTGTCACCTGCGAATGAATCTGCTGATAAACACCATCTTGCAGGAATCGAAATTTCTCCTTTTACAAAACAAAACCACAGTCAAAACGACTGTGGTCTGCATAAAATTCAGCAATTAAACATTGAAACGGAACAGAACAACATCGCCGTCCTGCATCACATACTCCTTGCCCTCGGAGCGAACCAGACCCTTTTCGCGGGCAGCAGCCAGCGAGCCAAGCTCGATGAGGTCCTTATAGTTGATAACCTCAGCGCGAATGAAGCCGCGCTCGAAGTCGGTGTGAATCTTGCCGGCAGCCTGCGGCGCCTTTGTGCCCTTCTCGATGGTCCACGCGCGGACCTCCTGCTCACCGGCGGTAAGGTAGCTCATCAGGCCGAGTAGGTCGTAGCAGACCTTGATCAGACGGTCCAGACCGGACTCATGCAGGCCGAGTTCGGACAGGAACATCTCCTTCTCCTCTGCGTCCATGCCGGCGATATCCTCCTCCAGCTTTGCGCAGATCGGCAGAACCATCGCGCCTTCTGCGTCTGCGATGGCCTGTACCGCCTTGAGGCGCTCGTTCTCGGTGTCGTTGCCGGTAAAGCCTTCCTCATCCATGTTTGCCGCGTAGATGACCTTCTTCGCGGACAGCAGGTCGCTCTCGCCGATCACGCGGTCAATGTCCTCGTCCTCGCCAAAGCCCTCGAAGGTGCGGGCGGTCTTGCCCTCCTCCAGATGCGCCTTCAGGCTCTCGAGGATCTCTACGTCACGGAGCAGCTTCTTGTCTGCCTTCGCAGCCTTGCGGGTGCGGTCGAGACGGCGCTCGAGGTGTTCGATGTCCGCAAGGATCAGCTCGAGGTTGATGGTCTCGATGTCACGGGCCGGATCGACCGAGCCTTCAACGTGCACGATGTTCTCGTTGTCGAAGCAGCGGACAACGTGAACGATGGCGTCAACCTCGCGGATGTGGGACAGGAACTTGTTGCCCAGACCCTCACCCTTGCTTGCGCCGCGCACCAGACCGGCAATGTCAACGAACTCGACCACCGCAGGCGTGGTCTTCTTTGCGTGATAGAGATCGGTCAGCGGCTGCAGACGCTCATCCGGTACAGCGACCATGCCGACGTTCGGGTCGATGGTGCAGAACGGATAGTTTGCGCTTTCCGCGCCCGCCTGCGTAATTGCGTTGAACAAGGTAGACTTGCCGACGTTTGGCAGTCCGACGATGCCGAGTTTCATAATGTAATTCCTCCAACTTTATAAGGGGATTTTCTGCTCCCCGTTTTCTGCATAAAAATAGTATACCGCTTTCGCTGGAATTTTGCAATGTTTTGCGCTATACTAAAGATACCAATTTGTCTGCAAGAGGTGAAAAGCCATGCCTTCTTATGTCACTTACCATATTTTTGCGGCTACCGTACAGCGCGTAACCAGCGATTCGGTCGCCCATATCGCGTCCTCCTATCCGGCGGCCTACCGATGGGGCTCGCAGGGAGCGGACCCGCTGGCGCTCTATCACGCGCCGTTCCCATCCGCCCTGCGCAGACTGGCGAATCGCGTCTGCACCGAACCGCCCGCGCCGCTGTTCGAGTCACTGTGCAAAGCCGCCGTCGCGTCGCACAACACGGCTGCGCTCGCGTATGTATTCGGATTCTGCACGCACTATGCACTCAGCCGCGTAACCTATTCGTTTGTTTCCGCACAGGCGGACAGGCTGTCGCAGTTCATGCCGGGCTACTCTGCCGAGGCACGCCGCCATTTAGTCGAGAGCGACATCGACGGTGTGATGATCGCGGATTTTGTCTCGGACACGCCCGCCGAGTATGAGGCGTACCGTCAGCTGGAGCCGGATGCGCCCGAGTCTCCTCTCGCGGCGAAAATTCTGGCGCAGGCCCTGCGGGAGACGTACGGCGTGCACATCACGCCTGCCGCCGTCTACCACTCGATGAACGATATGCGCCGCATGCACCATCTCGCGCATCAGGGTGCCTCTGCACTCAGCCGTCTGCAGCGGTTCGAGCACCTGATCGGCAAATCCGGTTTTGCGTCCTCGCTTATCCGTCCGACAGAGCCGCTCTCGGCGGACTGCACCAATCAGGAGCACCGTCCGTGGACATCCCGCACCGGCGAGCGAACGGATTCGTTCTACGATCTGTTTGATGCCGCCGTGCCGCTGGCGGTCTCGCTGCAGCGTGCCGCTCTCGACCGCTATTATCAGCAGAAGCCGCTCGATCCGCGCTTTTTCCCCACGGATTTTACGGGCACACCCATCAAAAAATAAAAATTTGATAACTTAGCGACAGGTTTCGTATGACTTCGCTCCCTGAAATGGGTATTCTTGGTGCTGTTACCAAACTGTAACCATTGAAAGGAGTGAATATGGCGCACATCATTCCGCCATACTACCATCATGCGAAACCTGTTATCTTTTGTTTTGGGCGTGATTTCACGCCTGCTCTACCTGCTTCTGCGGCTCATCCTGCTGCTCGACCGCACGATCTGCCGCGTATACGATCTGCCGGTCTGGAGCCGGTTCGCCGGCGTTCTGCGGCAGGCAGGCCGCCGCCGTTCGGTCTGTGCGCTGAGCGTATTCGGACTGCTGTTCCTGCTGCCCGCTCTGCTGCTGACCCGGCCGGGCACGCTGCTGCTTGCAGACGGTCAGCCGCTCGGTGTCATCGAGGATAGCGCAACGCTGCTGAACGCAGTAAACGCGGTTGAATCCAGTGCATCTGCCGTTTCCGGCACGGACTATTACCTGCCGCTGCGCCTGCAGGCCAAACCGGTGCGGACAGCTGCTCCGCTGCTGACGCAGGAGGAACTCGAGCGCAATCTCATTACTGCCAGCGGCGAGTTGGACACGCTTGCCATTATTTCGGTGGACGGCAAACAGACCGCCATTGCCGCCGATACGGACGGCGCGCAGGCCGCGCTCGACCGGATCAAGGCCGCGTACACGACAGCGGCAGACGAAAACGTACACTTCCTGCAGACCGTCCGCGTGGACAAGGCCGTTGCGCCAGCCGCGCTTGCAGAGACCGATTCCACGCTGTATGATACCCTGTCGCAATGCCTTGACGTGACTGCGACCCGCGCCGTCACCTACACCGAGCAGATTCCGTTCGACACCGTGACGCAGAAGAACGAAAATCAGGACCAGACCTACCGTGAAACCGTTCAGCAGGGCTGTGCGGGTACCGCGCAGGTCACCGCCGAGATTGAAACCGTGGACGGTGAGGAGCGCACGCGCACCATCCTTGCGCGCACCGTGCTCCGGCAGGCCACCGACGAAATTGTCGAGGTCGGCACGCGCAATGTCGGCATCGGCACCGGAGAATTTGCCGTACCGCTGAACAGCTACACGTTCACCTCGGCGTTCAAGTACCGCTGGGGACGCCTGCACGGCGGCGTGGACCTCGCCGTGGACGAAGGCACGCCGGTCTATGCCGCGGATAACGGCAAGGTCATCGTTGCAGAGGACTCCGGCAACGGCTACGGAAGCTATATCATCCTCGACCACCGGAACGGCTTCAAGACGCTGTACGGGCATAATTCACAGCTGCTCGTGTCGGTCGGCGATGTGGTCAGCAAGGGCGATAAAATCGCGCTTTCCGGCAATACCGGCAACTCCACCGGCCCGCATCTGCATTTTGAGGTGCAGGTGAATGATGAAAAGGTAGATCCGACGCAATACGTTAATCTGTCATAATTTTGCAATCATCTCAAATTTATAACCATGTAAACCGTAGGGCAGGATGAGGTCATACCCCAGAGCACCTTCTCTTGCCCTTTGGGCAATTCACCTTGTCCCGCCCTGCAATAAAGCCTCATCCTATGCAGCAATAATTACTAATTTCTAACTACTAATTAAAAAAGAGAGATTGGTTTCCCAATCTCTCTTTTTGATTACTCCATCGCTTCGACTTCATCAATCTTGGTGAGGTACTTATTCTGATAGAATTTGAGCTTCTCCGCGAACTGCGGGGTCTCCTTATATGCCTGCTTGACGTAGGCGTGCGTATCAAACTCGGCTGCGCCCTCGGCCAGCTGGATGGTATAAATGGCGATATTCGAGCAGTGGTCGCTGATCTTCTCAAGGTCATGCACAATATCCAGGAAGTGGATACCGGTCTGCATGGTGCACTCGTTCCGGCCCAGACGCTCGATGTGGCGGCTCTTGAGACGCTCCTTCATCGTATCCACGACTTCTTCCAGCGGCTCGACCATACGGGCGGTCGAAACAGCCTGATTGTCATAGCCGTCAACGGTCATGTCGAGCACCTCGGCAACCGCTTCGCACATGGTGCGCAGTTCCTGCATCGCACTCGGCGAGAAGGACAGACCGGCCTCACGGAACTCGTCGGCACGCTCGAAGATGTTCTGCGCATAGTCACCGATCTTCTCAAAATCGGACAGCGAGTGCATCATCTCGGCCATCTGGCGGCGTTGATCGACCGAACGGATGTTGTGGATGGTAGTCAGGTAACGGCCAATCTCAACCTCTGCACGGTCGAGGAAGGCCTCGTGCTCGTGGAAGATCTCCTCGTTTGCAGCCGCGCCGCCGAACAGCGGGTCGGTTGCCAGATGGAAATTCTGCTTGGCAGTGTCGCCCATGTCAGCAATGCAGCGCTGTGCCTGATCGAGTGCCAGGGACGGCGTGGTCAGGAAGCGAGGCTCCAGCTTTGCCAGCGGATCCTCCTGCGTCTCCTCTGCGGGCACGCTCGCCGTTGCCAGCTTGACCAGCAGACCGGTGAACGGCAGGAACAGCACCGTACAGGTGAGATTGAACAGCGTATGGAAGTTTGCGATGCCGCCCTTGTCGATTGCGTTATCCCAGAAAGAGAAACCAACCGTGTACTGAATCGCATAAATGCCGATCAGGAACAGGATGGAGCCGATCAGGTTGAAGTAGAAGTGTACCATCGCGGTACGGCGGGCATTCTTGGAGCCGCCCACCGAGGACAGGAATGCGGTGATACAGGTACCGATGTTCTGACCGAGAATGATCGGGATAGCAGCCGAATAGGTGATCGCACCCGTGGTGGACAGCGCCTGCAGAATACCAACCGATGCGGAGGACGACTGGATGATCGCGGTAACGCCCGCGCCGACCAGCACGCCGAGCACCGGATTGGAGATAGCAGCGAACAGATCCGCGAACTGCGGCAGATCAGCCAACGGTGCAACCGCGCCCTCCATGACCGACATGCCGATGAACAGAATACCGAAGCCGGTGAAGATATCCGCGATATCGCGGGTACGGCGCTTTTTTGCAATCATCATAATGATTACGCCGACAAGCACGATGATATATGCCAGATTCTTCGGCTTGAGCAGATCCATGAACAGGCTGCCGCTGCCCTCGCCGCCGGACAGACGCAGGATCTGCGCGGTAATCGTAGTACCGATGTTGGCACCGAGGATAACGCCGACCGACTGCTTGAGCGTCATGATACCGGCGTTTACAAAGCCGACAACCATAACGGTCGTTGCGGACGAAGATTGAATGACCATGGTAACGACCATGCCCATCAGCAGAGCCGTAACGACATTGCCCGTCATTTTTTCAAGCGTTTTCTCCAGTTTAGAGCCTGCTGCGCGCTCCAAACCTTTTCCCATTGTCGTCATACCGTAGATGAACAGCGCAAGACCACCGATCATCTGCACGATTGACAGCACATCAAAACCCATATGCTTCCTCCCGTTTTGTTACACAATCATTTTCATTATTTCTTTACGATTTACATACATTTTAATTATATGGTTTTTACATGGTACTGTCAATAAAAATTGCGTTAATACGCAGGCTTTACACACATTTAACATTGGTTTGCCTACCCGGCAGGGGCACAAGAGGGTAGACACCTGCGGTTTCCACCCTCTGATTTTCACCCCTTTCCCTTTGGGATAGCACGGCGAAATTTGCAGAACTGAGACTATAAAGGAACGGCAGAGGATTTTTTCTTCCGTAGGGGCGGACCAATGTGTCCGCCCATTCCCCTACCTCTATGCAATGCCAGATACATTACTGCTACACATATGGTTTACTCTACGCAGACGCAACACAAGGTGAATTGCCCGAAGGGCAAGAGAAGGTCCTCTGGAGGATACCCGTGTCGCGCAACTCGTTGGCTCGTTATTACGGACGGCACCTACGAATATAATCCATTAATATCATTTAACAACTATCCGTAGGGCGGGGTGCCCTCACCCCGCCGTTCCCCAATAACCCCCATATGTTAAACCCAACCGGAGACATTGTTTCATCTGTACGTTCATTTTCCATTCTCCATTTTCAATCCTCAATTACTCCACAGAACGCAAAAAAGGACCCCAAAGGGGGTCCTTTTCTGTGTGCGTAAGGCTCTTACTTAATATTATCAAACAGTCCGGTAAAATCAAACGTTGCAAAGTAGTCCTTCGGGGTCTCTGCGCGGCGGATCATCTCTACCGAGCCGTCCTCGCGGAGCAGCAGCTCTGCGGAACGCAGCTTTGCGTTATAGTTATAACCCATCGAGAAGCCGTGCGCGCCGGTATCGTGGATATAAACGTAATCGCCGATGTCAATCTGCGGCAGATTGCGGTCAACGGCAAACTTGTCGTTATTTTCGCACAGACCGCCGGTCACGTCGTAGGTATGATCGCACAGCGCGTTTTCCTTGCCGAGCACGGTGATATGGTGGTATGCGCCGTACATCGCCGGACGCATGAGGTTTGCCGCGCAGGCGTCCAGACCGGCATACTCCTTATAGGTATGCTTCTGGTGGATGCACTGGGCAACCAGAGCGCCGTAAGGGCCAAGGATAAAGCGGCCCATCTCGGTGTAGATGGCAACATCGTCCATGCCGGCCGGAACAAGAACCTCGTCGTATGCCTGATGCACGCCTTCACCGATGGCCATGATGTCGTTCGGCTCCTGCGACGGACGGTACGGAATGCCTACGCCGCCGGACAGGTTGATGAATGCGATATGCACGCCGGTCTCCTTCTGCACGTCAACCGCCAGCTGGAACAGGATGCGTGCCAGTGCCGGATAGTACTCATTGGCAACCGTGTTGGAGGCGAGGAATGCGTGAATGCCGAAATGCTTAACACCCTTTTGCTTCATGTACTTGAACGCTTCGACCAGCTGCTCGCGGGTCATGCCGTACTTGGCCTCCTGCGGGGTATCCATGATGGAGTTGTTCAGCACGAAGTCGCCGCCCGGATTGAAGCGGCAGGACATGGTCTCCTTCCAGTCGCCTACTACCTTGTCGTAGAAATCGAGGTGGGTAATATCATCGAAATTGATGATGGCGTTCAGGTCGGACGCGAGCTTGTAGTCCTCTGCCGGAGTAACGTTGGAGGAGAACATGATGTCATGCTCCTTTACGCCGCAAACATCGCTGAGCTGCAGCTCGGGCAGGCTGGAGCAGTCACAGCCAAAGCCTTCCTCATGCAGAATCTGGATGAGACGCGGGTTCGGCGTCGCCTTAACAGCGAAGTATTCCTTGTATCCCGGATTCCACGCAAATGCTTTCTTTACCTTGCGGGCGTTCTCACGGATCGCCTTCTCATCGTAAATGTGGAACGGAGTCGGATAGGTTTTGGTGATCTCCTGCACTTGCTGGAGCGTCACAAAGGGTTTCTTTTCCATTGGTGTGTTCGCCTTTCCTTTACTGGGGTATTCAATCGGTATTCTTACCGAGAATTCGCTCAAATCGACGGCGCATATCGTTTTCCATGCGCTGAGTCTCGATTTCATCGATATCAACGATACGGCCGTCCTTGATGATGACCACCATGCCCTCGCACAGCATTGCCGGTGCATCGGCACGGTCGAAATTCACCATTTCGCCGTTTACTTCAACGACTACGGAATCGCCTTCAAAGCGATCTACAATTCCGGTCTGCTTTGTCATAGCAGTCTCCTCCTCGCCTCATTGATTCTGGGCGGTACCACATTGGGTATTCCCTTTTACTTACATTACTTACTCTTAAATTCTGCAGATTACTCTACGCAGTGATGGTAGGAATCGAACTCATCGGTCACTGCCTTGGTCGGTGCCGGCGTCAGCAGGCTGACAACAACGATGGCAAGCAGACCGAACACAAAGCCCGGCACGATCTCATACAGATCGAAGATGCCGCCGGACAGCTGCGCCCATACCAGATCGACCACGCCGCCAACGATAATGCCGGCATACGCGCCCTGCTTGTTCGTGCGTCTCCAGAACAGCGAACACAGAACCAGCGGACCGAAGGCAGAGCCGAAGCCGCCCCATGCGTAGGATACCAGACCAAGGATGGTGCTGTTCTGGTTGGTTGCGATCAGAACAGCGATAATTGCTACCGCCATAACGCAGCCGCGGGAGACCCACATCAGCTCCTTCTCGCCTGCGTTCTTGCGGATCTTGTTGTGGTAAAAGTCCTCCGTGATAGCGGATGCGGTAACCAGCAGCTGGCTGTCCGCAGTGGACATGATGGCTGCCAGAATAGCCGACAGGAAGATACCGGCGATGAATACCGGGAAGATCTTCGCTACCATGTTAATGTAGATGGTTTCCTGATTGCCGTCATTGAGCAGCAGTCCGTCGCCGAGGAACATACGGCCGGAAACGCCAATCATGATAGCTGCGGTCAGCGAGATAAGCACCCATACCGTAGCAATGCGTCGGGATTTCTTGATCGCCTGCGGAGACGAAATGCCCATGAAGCGCACGAGGATATGCGGCTGACCGAAGTAGCCGAGACCCCATGCAAGCAGCGAGATGATGCCCATTGCAGTATACGGCACGCCGGTCGCACCGTCAACGAGCATATTCAGGAAATTCGGATTGAACGCTTCCACCTGCGAGAAGAACTCGGTCGGGCCGCCCATCGAGAAGATAGCGATGGTCGGAACCGCGAGCACGCAGAAGAACATCAGGATGCCCTGGAAGAAGTCGGTCCAGCAAACAGCGAAAAAGCCGCCTGCAAACGTGTACGAAATAACGACTACTGCACCGACCAGCAGCGACACTATGTACGGAATGCCGAATACGGACGAGAACAGCTTCGCGCAGGATACAAAGCCGGACGCAGTGTAAAACAGGAAAAACACCAGAATGAACACCGCTGCAACAACCGAAATCCAACCGCTTTCATCGTGGAAACGGTTTTTGAAGAACTGCGGCAGCGTAATCGCATCACCTGCGGTTTTGGTGTACTGGCGCAGACGCTTTGCAACGAGCAGCCAGTTAAGGTAAGTGCCGATGGCCAGGCCAATGGCAATCCAGCCTGCGGAAATACCGGACAGGTACGCCGCACCCGGCAGACCCATCAGCAGCCAGCCGGACATATCGGATGCCTGCGCACTCATGGAGGTTACCCACGAGCCAAGCTGTCGGCCGCCCAGAAAATACTCATTTGTCGTGCGGTTTTTGCCGACGAAATACATGCCTATGCAGAGCATAAAGATCAGGTAACAGCAGAATGCCGCTATTGTGATTATGCTGTCGAAAGTCATATGTTTTACCCTCCTAAAATTTCACTTTAATTATACACGGAAACGTGCAATTTTGCAAGATTTCACGAAGGAAATTGCATCTTTAGCGAAAAATATACACTTTGCACAATTTTCCGCCAAGAAAAATGACAGCAGTTATCACAAACGCACCCAACATATCCTCATTCTGCAATAGCGGACGAGTTCTCCTGCATGAGAAGGTGTCCGGCGGTACGGTCGATGCCAATGGCGCCAAGCGGCGCGGTAATCAGGATGGCGAGCACCGCCACCGAAAGCACCAGCTGTCCGCACGACAGACCCATCGACAGCGGCACCGAGCCGATGGCCGCCTGCACGGTTGCCTTCGGCAGATAAGCGATGACGCAGAACAGACGCTCCTTCCGGTTCAGCCCGGTACCGAGCATGCACAGGCTCACGCCGACCGCGCGGAACACGAGCGCAAGTGCGATCATGAGCACAGCGGCGGCACCGGCCTGTACTGCGCAGCGGATATCCACAGCCGCGCCGACCAGCACGAAAAGAATCGCCTCGGCAGCGATCCACAGCTTGCCGAACTTGGCAGACAGACGTTTGGTGACTTTTTCCGAACTTTTGATCTTGAGGACGCACGCCATGCTCATAACGGCCAGCAGTCCGGACACGGAAACGATGCCCTTGAGCCATGTCTCTACCGCCATCAGCAGGAACGACAGGCCGAGAATCAAAATAACCTTCGTACTGTTGCGGACGTAACAGCCATGCCGGTACGCGGTTTCAAGGAACAGGTGCAGCAGCAGACCGACAGCCGCACCGAGCACCACGCCGAGCACAATGGAAATCGGGATGTTCACGAAATCCATCATGTTGGCACTGCCGCCCTGTGCCATGCCGACAAAGGTCGAGAACAGCACGATCACATAAATATCGTCGCAGGACGCGCCCGCCAGTATCATCTGCGGAATGCCCTGCCCTGTTCCCCGCTTTTCTTCCATCAGCTGTACCATTCTCGGCACAACCACCGCCGGAGATACCGCGCCGAGCACGGCACCCATGACGGCCGCTTCTATCCGGTTGATGCCCAGAATGTGCGGCGCGAGCAGGAAAAACGCCAGAATCTCACAGCTTGCAGGCACGCACGCCATCATGACCGCCGGACGTCCCACCCGCTTGAGGTCGGACAAATCGAGTGACAGACCCGCTTTAATTAAAATAATGATGAGCGCCATCTGCCGCAGGTCGGACGAGATGGACAAAATGGAATCGTCCAGCCAGTTCAGCACATACGGCCCTATCAGAATGCCCGCGAGCAGCATACCGATGATGCGCGGCAGACCGATCCGGCTGCATAGTGCCGCCGCAGCCAGACCGAGCAGAAATACGAGCGCGAGTGAAGTTAACATAGTTTTTCCTCCCAGAAACGCAGAAAAGCCGATGGCATCTGCGCAGAATTAGTACGCAGAAGCCATCAGCTTCGAAAGCAGTTCAGATAAATAGTGCGGCAAAAGTAGCGTATACAGCGCGCAAAGAGCAAGGAAATTTTACGCAGGCATGCTGTCGCATGGCAAGTGAAATTGACGATGCTATTGGCGTGCTGTATGCGCGCACTTGTCGCAATATTTGTCTGAAGTGCTTTTATAAGCGGTTTAGGACGTTTGTCCAAGGGAGAACCTCATTCCCCTGTTGCAGTTCTTATTATAAGGTATAGAAACCGGTTTGTAAAGCGAAATTTACAGCGCCATCGCTCTCGCCAGCTTGCTGGTCGGCTCAACCACGAGGTCAAGCTGCTGCGCCAGCTCTGCGGCAAGCGCGTGGAAGGTATCCTCACTGCCTGCGACATACTCAAGTTCGATCTCGCACAGCGGCGCCGCTTTACCGTTATGACGCAGTTCGCCTTCGTCAAGCGCCATTTCGCACACGGTGTCGTCCTCCTGCAGCAGAACCGCACACCGGCGGAACGAAACCGTGCAGATTTCCTGCAGGTCGGCTGCCAGCGCCCGCTCGCACAGGTCGTTCGGTGCACCAAGCTCGGGCAGTCGGCGCAGACCGTCAAGCAGAGAGACCGCCTCGCACTGGTACTCCTCGTGGGCGCGCATGCCGTCCGGCGTATCCGTGTTGCGCAGCTTCATGCAGCACACGCTGCGGTCGTTCTCGCGGCGCAGACGCAGTGCCGCCTGATGTTCCTTCAGCAGTCCGTCCGCCGTGTCAAAATAGCTGGATTCCATGTTGATGGTTCGGCTCTGGCTGCCAATCCGCGAGGAAGCCCACAGCAGCGCCTGACCGAGCAGCTTTTCGTCGGCACGCCACTTATATTCCTTCTCCATCGTTTTATCCATTATCGCACCTGTCCGTTTCCGTAAATGATATACTTGGTGGTGGTGAGCGCGGTCAGACCCATCGGGCCGCGTGCGTGCAGCTTCTGGGTAGAAATGCCGATTTCAGCGCCGAAGCCGAACTCAAAACCGTCGGTAAAGCGCGTAGACGCATTGACATAGACAGCCGCCGCGTCCACTTCCTCCAAAAATCGCTGCGACGCATCATAATCGCGGGTGACGATACACTCCGAGTGGCCGGTGTTAAAGCGGTTGATGTGGTCAATGGCCTCATCGAGCGAATCGACCACCTTGCACGAAATCTCGTAGCCGAGGTATTCTCTGCCGTAATCCTCCTCGGTCGCAGGCGCAATGCTGTCACCGAGGATGTCCATCGTGCGCGGACAGCCGTGAATTGCCACATGCTCGGGTGCAAGGCCCTCTGCTGCCATCGGCAGAAATTTCTCCGCAACGTCCTTGTGGACGAGCAGGCTTTCCGCCGCATTGCATACGCTCGGGCGCTGGCACTTGGCGTTGACGAGAATATTCTTCGCCATCTCAAGGTCGGCAGTCGCATCAACGTAAACGTGGCAGTTGCCCGTGCCGGTCTCGATGACGGGCACGGTCGCGTTCATGACAACCGAGCGGATCAGTCCTGCGCCGCCGCGCGGAATCAGCACATCGAGATAGCCGTTGAGCTTCATCATCTGGGTTGCGGTATCGCGGCTGGTGTCCTCCACCAGATTGATAGCGTTCTCCGGCAGACCCTCGGCCGCCAGTGCCTCGCGCATCAGTCTGGTCAGGCACATGGAGGACCGGAATGCCTCCTTGCCGCCGCGCAGAATGCACGCCGAACCGGCCTTGAAGCACAGCACAGCCGCATCCACGGTAACATTCGGACGAGCCTCGTAGATAATGCCGATCACGCCCATCGGCACGCGCTTCTGACCGATGTTCAGGCCGTTCGGACGCTTATGCATCCAGAGCACCTCACCGACCGGGTCGGGCAGCGCCGCCACCTGACGGCAGCCTTCGGCGATGCCCGCAATGCGCTTTTCGTCCAGCATCAGACGGTCGATCAGGCCGTCGTTCAAACCTGCCGCTCTGCCGTTTTCAATGTCAATCCTGTTTGCCGCGATGATCTCGTCCGCATGTGCCATCAGCGTGTCCGCAATGGCGAGAATGCCGCGGTTTTTGTCGTTCGTGCCGAGCTTCGCCACCGCGTACTTAGAGCGGCGTGCGTCCTCGGCAATCTGCATAAGCGTTCTCATTATATATTCACCTCATAATCTGCACAATTTATCTCGTAGGGCGTGACGACCTCGGCACGCCGCTGTAAACCATCTGCAATTCGTTAGAAACGGCGCGCCGAGTCGTCGCGCCCTACGGTATACGTTAGCGTTCGCGTTGGAACAGGGTTCCGACTTCCTTACCGTCCACAATATCATAAAGCAACCCCTGCTTATCGCCGTTGGCGACCATCATGGGAATGCCTGCGTCCATGCAAAGCTCTGCGGCGGTGATTTTGGTCGCCATGCCGCCCGTGCCGTGCGCGGAACCGGCGCCGCCCGCCATGCGGCGGATTTTTGCGTCGATCCTGCCGACGTGGTTAATCAGCTTGGCCTGCGGGTTGGTGCGCGGGTTGGAGTCGTACAGGCCGTCGATATCCGAGAAGATAACCAGCAGATCGGCATCGCACATGCGTGCCACAACCGCGGACAGCGTATCGTTATCGCCGAAGTTCTCGATGTGCTTCAGCTCGGCGGTTGCAACCGTGTCGTTCTCGTTGATGATGGGCACAACGCCGATCTTGGTCAGCGCGGTAAACGTGTTATGGATGTTGGTGCGCTGGTCGTCATCGACGATATTCTCGCGCGTCAGCAGGATCTGCGCCACGTTAATGCCATATTCCAGAAACATCTTGTCGTAAATGTGCATCAGCTCGCACTGCCCGACAGCCGCTGCCGCCTGCTTGACCGACAGCTCCTTCGGTCTCTCCGCCAGACCGAGCTTTGCCGTGCCGACCGCCACCGCACCCGAGGATACGAGCACCATCTCGAAGCCGCGGTTCTGCAGGTCGCTGATCGTGCGTACCAGACGCTCGATACGGCGGATATTCGGCTTGCCGTTGTCATAAGTCAGCGTCGAGGAGCCGACCTTGACGACAATGCGCCGGACCTCGTTCATGTTCAGCATAAAAATGACCTCCAAAAGATAACGTGGAAGCCTTTTCCCGGACTTCCGCCAATATACACATTTTATCACACTAAAACGCGAGAGACAAGCCGAACACAAATCTTTTACACTTTATACACATTGTGAAAATTTTATACGGAGATTTTTATCGTTTGCACAGAATTTTTATTTCAAAACCCGTCATATTGTGCTATACTATATTTTATCTTCTTATGCCCAAATTCGACAGTACCGCTTTTCAGCGGCGCTGTCCGCATATATATTATAATGAAAGGAAGGGACCCGTTATGGCAAACCGCATGGTTCTTCATATTGCCGGTCAAAAATACAATCTGGTCTCCGACGAGAGCGCGGACTATATGAATGAGGTAGCCGAGCTGGCACGCCAGACCGTGGCGCACTGCGGCGGCTCGCCGTCGTTCGCGTCCACACGCGCGCTGGCACTGGCAACGATCACGCTGGCGGATGATTACATCAAGGCCAAGTCTGCCGCCGAAGCCGCTGAGGCAAAATGCCGTGCCCTCGAAGCCGAGCTTGCCGCACTGCGCGACCGGCAGGCGCAGAATAACGGCAAGCACCCGAATCACAACCGCAAATGAGGAATAAAGTAGAACTTCTTGCTCCCGCCGGTTCGCCGGAGGGCATTCGCGCCGCTGTGCAGTCCGGCGCAGGCGCGGTCTATATGGGCTTCGGCATGTTCAACGCACGCCGCAACGCACAGGGCTTTTCGCATGACGAGATGGCGGACGCCATCGCCTACTGCCGCGCACGCGACGTAAAAACCAATATTACGCTCAACATTCTTGCGGGCGACCGCGAGCTTGAGGACGCACTCGAGGACGCAAAATTCCTGTACGAAGCAGGCGCGGACGCGCTCATCATTCAGGATCTGGGACTGGCGCGGCTCATCCACGCACACGCGCCGGATTTCGCGCTGCACGCCTCCACCCAGATGACCATTCACACGCTCGACGCGGCCAAGCAGGCGCGCGACATCGGCTTTTCGCGCGTGGTGCTCAGCCGGGAATGCTCCCGCGAGGAGATCAAACTCATCACCGAGCAGGCCGGTGTCGAGACCGAGGTGTTCGTGCACGGTGCGCTGTGCATGTGCTACTCGGGTCAGTGCTACCTGTCCGCCGTGATCGGTCAGCGCTCGGGCAACCGCGGTCTGTGTGCACAGCCGTGCCGCCTGCCGTACAGCGGCGGCTATCCGCTGTCGCTCAAGGATCTCATGCTCGCCGGACACGTTGCCGAGCTTTCCGACTGGGGTGTGTCCTCGCTCAAGATCGAGGGCCGCATGAAGCGTCCGGAGTACGCCGCTATTGTAACCAAGGTCTACTCCGACCTGCTCCGCGAGCACCGCAGACCGACCGCCGAGGAGCGCGACATTCTGCGCCGCGTATTCTCGCGCGACGGCTTCACCGACGGCTACTACACCGGCAAGCTGGGCGACAGCATGTTCGGCACCAAGACCGATGTGCCGATGAACGAGGTAAAGAAACTCTATGACGAGGCCGCGCATCGCTTTGCCGAGGGCAAGGAGGCACCGCTCGTTCCGGTTTCCCTCTGCTTTACCGCCCGCAAGGACACCGGCGCGGTGCTCAGTGCGGACGGCGTTTCGGTCGTCATGCCGGTGGAGCAGGCGCAGAACCGCCCGACCACACCGGAGATGATCGAAAAATCGCTCAGAAAGACCGGCGGCACGCCGTTTTATATTGAGAATATGCGTATCGAGGTGCAGGACGGTCTGATGATCCCAGCGTCCGTGATGAACGGCATGCGCCGCGATGCACTCGACCTTCTGCTGGCAAAACGCGGCGTTGCGCCCTCCCGCGACTGGCTGCACGGCAGCGTGCTGCCGCGCGACGATGAGACCGCTGCCCGCGAGGGCTTCCGCGGCTATACCGCAACCGTGCGCACTAAGGCGCAGGCGGATGCGCTGCGCGAACTTGGTCTGGAGACCGTTTACGTCCCGCTTGAAGTTGCAGCGCAGACCGGACTGCCCGCCATCCTGCCGCGCGTGTTCTCGGACAACGAGCAGCCGCAGATCGAGATGCTGCTCGGTGAAGCCATGAGCCGAGGAACCGACACGGTTCTCGCCGGAAACATCGGCCACATCCCGCTTGCAAAGAGATTGGGCTTTACCGTGCACGGCGATTTCGGTCTGAACGCCTACAACAGCAAAACGCTGAGCGCACTGGCTGAAATGGGCGTTTCCCGCCAGACGCTTTCGTTCGAGGCTCGTCTGGCGCAGATTCGAGATATGCGCGGCCCGCTCGAGACCGACCTGATCGTCTACGGCCGTCTGCCGCTGATGATCTTTGAAAACTGCGCCATTCGCCGTCAGCACGGCGGCAAGTGCTCGTGCCAGAACGGCGTGACGTACCTCACCGACCGGCGCCGGGAGCGTTTCCCGCTGCTGAACGAATTCGGCTGCCGCAACACGCTGCTGAACAGCCGTCCGCTCTGTCTGCGCGAGGATTTTGCCCGCCTGGGTATACAGACCGCGCGTCTGCAGTTCACCATCGAATCGCCCGAGGAATGTACACGGATTGCCCGCGCGTTCCTGTCCGGCGCACCGCTGGACGGCGAATTTACCAACGGATTATATAAAAGAGGAGTCGAATAATGGAGATCGTTTTAGCGTCCGCTTCGCCGCGGCGCAAAGAGCTTCTGAGCCTTATCACCGAACACTTTACGGTCTGCCCTGCCGATGCGGACGAAACCCTGCGGGATGCGCCGCTCGGTGAGGAAGTCACCCGTCTTTCCCGCCTCAAGGCCGAGGCTGTGCAGGCGCAGCACCCGAACGCCGTGTGCATCGGCTCGGATACCATGGTCACGATCGACGGACTGCGCCTCGGCAAGCCGAAGGACGCGGACGAGGCCGCTTCCATGCTCCGCCGTCTGCGCGGACGCACCCATGAGGTGCTGACCGGACTTGCCGTGCTCACGCCGGACGGCGGGGCGCACACGCTGCACACCTGCACGCGCGTCACCTTCCGCGATTTTGCGGAGGACGAGCTTGCCGCCTACCTCGCCACCGGAGAGCCGCTCGACAAAGCCGGCGCCTACGGCATCCAGGGCCACGGCGCACTGCTCATCAAGGGCATCGAGGGCGACTATTACAGCGTCATGGGTCTGCCTGTGGCTCCGCTTTATACCATTCTGCGCGATATTCATGCGGTATAAGCCGCATTTACCTGCTGAAATTCCACATTTCAGTGCAACATTATGAAAGGAAGATTCGTTTTGCGACGACGTCATAAAGTCGGCTCTCCGCTCCTGATCGGTGCGGCAGTCGTCATTCTGCTGTGCATTCTCTCCGCAGTGTACAGCGGCATCAGCGGTAATTCCTCGCCGATCACGAGAGCCGCCGGTGCGGTTGTCCGGCCGTTTCAGCGGTTCGGCACCGGTGTCGGACACTTTTTCAGCAAGGGACTGGATTATTTCACCGAGTTTGATGCACTCAAGGCCGAGAATGAGCAGCTCAAGCAGCAGATCAGCGACAATGCACAGCTTGTGCGTGACGCACAGATCGCGCTCGAGGAAAACAACCTGCTCCGCTCTCAGCTTGGGCAGCCGGAAAGCACCCGCAGCACCACGACGGTCAGCGCTGAGGTCATCGCCCGCAGTCCGGGCGACTGGGCGGATACGCTGACGCTGGACAAGGGCAGCTCGAGCGGCGTCAACAAGGACGATCTCGTAACGACCGTGGACGGCATGCTCGGCTTTGTCAGCGAGGTGACCGACAACACCTGCGAGGTGACTTCCATCACCGACCCGAAAATGCAGTGCGGCGCGCTTGTCACCCGCACGCGCGAGACCGCCATTGCGGAGGGCGACTATAACCTGATGACACGCGGTGCGCTTCGCCTGTCCTATCTGCGCGAGGACTCCAAGGTGGTCGTCGGTGATACGGTCGAGACCTCGGGACGCGGCGGTGTATTCCCCAAGGGCATCCTCATCGGCACGGTGGAAAGCGTACAGCCGGAGGAAAGCGGCCTGTCCTACTATGCGGTCATCAAGCCGTTTGTCAGCGTGGACAGTGTTTCCTCGGTTTCCATCATCACCGAATACACGGACACAGCGGAGTAAGCCATGCAGAGAGAACATATTTCCATCCCGAAGCTGATCGTGTATGTGCTGTTTTCGGTGATTATCTTCGCGCTGCAGACCGGCACGTTCGGCGGCATGCGCATTTTCGGCTCTGCGGTCGATCTGCTGCCCGCACTCGTCACGGCAGCCGCGCTGCTCGGCGGCCCGGCGGAGGCGGCTGTTGTCGGCTTGACGGTCGGCATCTGCTATGACCTCAGCTTCACCGGCGTGGACGGTCTCTATCCCCTGTTTTTCCTGCTGTTCGGCTATGCCGCCGGAAAGCTCTGCCAGAGACTGCTCACCCGCAATTATATTTCCATGCTCATCCTTACGGCGTTTGAGTGTGTGCTGCTCGGTCTGCTGCGGTATCTCTTCTCGCTGATGCATGCAGGCGCGTCCTTCCTGATCGTCCTGCGGCAGCTTGCCGTCGGTACGGTGCTGACCTGCCTGTTCTGCTTTATCGTTTACCTGCCGCTGCGCAGGCTCAGCAGCAAATCCCGCAAGCGCAGCCGCTGACCCTTTGCGGAAAGGAGCACTTCCCCATGTTAAATAAACCTCAACTGCTTCGCCGTCTGCTCGCGCTGTGCGGACTGCTGCTGCTGTGCAGCGGTGTGGCGCTCTCGCAGTTATTCCAGCTGCAGATTCTGAGCGGCGAAAAGTATGTCCGCCGCTCGGCGGAGTTTCTCACCACCACGTCTACGGTTTCCGCAGCCCGCGGTGAGATCCTCGACCGCTACGGCAGGCCGCTCGTCACCAACAACACCGGCTTTTCGCTCGTGCTCATCTACTCGTCCTTCTGGGACGGCAACGACAAGCGGTTTGATACCCTGCTCGATCTGACGCACCGTATCCAGACCGCGGCCGTGGACGCGACCGCCAAGCAGAATGCCGCAAAGGCGGCTGCTGCCACCGATACCTCGAGTGACACCTCTGCGGATGCTGCAGACAGCACGGATACGTCCTCGGACACCCCGACCGACACCGCGCAGGCGGTTTCTGCGGACACGGCGGCGATTCCGTCCATCAACGACCGGCTGCCGATCACGCAGTCCGCGCCGTTCACCTACAACAGCTCATCGCTGACCGAATTATCGGGTTATATGAAGGACAGCGCCAAGTCGCTCGGTCTGGATGCGGTTACGGCGGCCGTAGACGCTGCCAAACAGGCGAGCGAGACCGACCCCAAGACCGACGAGAACGGCAACACCATTGATCAGGCGGCACAGGTGGATGCGACCAAGCTGGTCTCCCCGACCGAGTTTATCAACGCCATGCGCGCCTATATGGAGAAAAACCTCGGCATGCCGACCGATCTCTCGCTTTCGGATGCCCGCACGATGGTCGGCATCTATTACAGCATGCGCACGGTCGGCTTCAGCAATCAGGCGACCTACACGCTCGCGGACAATGTGCCGATGGACCTGATCGCCTATATCAAGGAGCACAGCGCGGATTTTCAGGGCATTGAAATCCAGAGCGAAGCCGTCCGCCAGTACGACACCGCCACCGCCGCGCACCTGCTCGGCACGATCGGCTCCCTGACCTCCGACGAGTGGAATTCCGACAAAAACGGCGGCCCTTACAAGGACAAGGCAGGCTACCAGATGAGCGATCTCATCGGCAAATCCGGTCTGGAGAGCGCGCTCGAGTCCTACCTGCACGGCACGGCAGGCTCCCGCACGGTGGAGACCGACCTTGGCGGTTCGGCTATTGCCGAGCAGACCACCGCTACGGCTCCCAAGCCGGGCGACAATGTTATCACCACGATTGACCTTGACCTGCAGGAAGTCGCCGAGAAATCGCTGGCAGGCAATCTCTCCGCTTACGGCAAGGGCGGCGCGGCTGTTGCGCTCGACCCGAACACGGGCGAGGTGCTCGCGATGGCGTCCTACCCGACCTACGACCTGGCAAACTACAACAAAAACTACGCCTCTATCCAGGCGGACAGCCGCCATCCGGAGGTAAACCGTGCAACCTCGGGTGTGTACCCGCCGGGCTCTACCTTTAAGATGGTGACCGCCATCGCGGGTCTGGAGGAAGGCATCATCTCCGGTGACACCTACGTTACCTGTACCGGCACCTACGAGTACGGCGGACAGACCTTCCGCTGCAACAACCACGACACGCCCATGACGCTCAACGTCACGGATGCGCTCAAATACTCGTGCAATACGTTCTTCTACACGGTCGGTCAGAAGCTGACCGGTGAGCACCTCGAGCAGTGGACTAAGAAGTTCGGTCTCGGCACGGCGACCGGCATCGAGGTCGGTGAAACCACCGGTCAGGCGGCAGGCCCGACCTACCGTGAGCAGCAGCGCAAGGCCGACCCGGCGATCCGCGAATGGCAGGGCGGCGATGATCTGAACGCAGCGATCGGTCAGTCGGATAACGGCTTTACGCCGCTGCAGCTGGCAAACTATGTTTCCGCGATCGTAAACGGCGGCACGCTGTACAAGCCGACGCTCGTCAAAAGCATCAAAAGCTACGATTACAGCAGCTTCATGAAAACCGATGAATCCGAGGTGCGCGGCAAGATCGACATTTCGGATGCCACGCGTGAGCTTGTCATGCAGGGCATGAGCGAGGTTACCGACGAGGGCGGTACCGCAGGCAGCGTTTTCGCGGACTACCCCATCAAGGTTGGCGGCAAGACCGGTACGGCCGAGATGTTCGAGAACGGCGAGTCGTTCGACAACGGTCTGTTCATCGCGTTTGCACCCTTTGACAACCCGCAGATCGTTATCTGCGTGGTCGGTGAAGGCGCAGGCCACGGCGCTTACGTTGCGCCGATCGTGCGTGATATGCTCGATGAGTATTTCTCTGTCGGCAAGTCGGACAGCGCAGCCTCCCGTCAGGCGGAGAACACCCTGATTCGATAAAACAATTGTAAGCGAAACTGCAGTTTCGCGGCAGCCTAAGCCCGGCAAATGTGATTTTGCCGGGTTTTTTCTTTCCAAACCCGGTGCCATTTGAAGTTTTCGTCAAAAAAATCGCGATGAACGCTTGTAAACCGCCCGCTGTTAGTTTATAATACACTTGTAGGCGAATCTGCAGATTTATGCGGTATTGCCTTAAGGCAATACCGCATAATTGAACAAGAGCGATTTGCGAGCAAATTTTGCGTTCTGACAAGGCACGGTTTTGCGGTAATACTTGATGTATTACCGTGAAATCTCGGCAGCGCGGACGGAACTCGCGCAAGGAACCGAAGCCAAAGTCAGGGCACAAAATTTCCGCAAAGCGCCGCAGCTTTAATTATGCGGTATTGCCTTAAATAAGGTTTTCTTTCGGAGGCGGTATGTTGAAGGTGATTCTTGTTGCGTCCGGTAAGGGCGGCACAGGAAAAACCTCCCTTACAGCGGGCGTAGGCGCGGCTCTCGCGCAGCTTGGCAGCAAAGTGCTGCTGATTGACGGCGACTGCGGTCTGCGCAATCTGGATATCGTGCTCGGCATGTCTGATCGGGTGGTCTACTCGTTTGCCGATGTGGCAGGCGGCGCGGTCCCCCTCGCGGATGCCATGGCGTGTCATCCGGATATGAAAACGCTGTACTTACTCACTGCACCGGTGGCGCTTCCCGCTCTCAGCGAGCGCGGCATGGAGCAGCTGGCTGTGCAGGCCGAGGAGGCCGGGTTCGACTACCTGCTGATCGACGGTCCCGCCGGACTGCCGGCTGAGCTTTCCTTTCTGGCACACATTGCCACGCAGGCGATCATCGTCACCTCGACCGACCGCGTGTGTGTCCGCGGCGCAGAACGCTGCGCCCGCAAGCTGGAGGAGGAATACTGCATCCAGCGCATCCGCATGGTGCTTAACCGCGTGCGTCCGCAACTCATCAGCCACGGCAAATCCGGCAACATCGACGACGCGATGGACGAAGCAGGGCTTCCCCTGCTCGGTCTCGTGCCCGAGGATGTGGATCTCATTTCGTGCAGCAACAGCGGCAGGAGCATTCATGCCGTCAAGCACACGGGCGCGGCTCGCGCCTTTATGAATATCGCCCGGCGGCTCAACGGCGAGCGTATTCCACTTAAATTGTAAGTAATCTCAAAATGAATATACAGGAAAGGGGTTATTCCTGATGAATATAGCACTGATCGCACATGACCGCAAAAAAGAACTGATGGTACAGTTTTGCATGGCATACTGCGGTATTCTTGCAAAGCATAATATCTGTGCCACCGGCACCACCGGCAAGTTTGTTGAAGAAGCTACCGGTCTGAAAATCGACAAGTGCCTTGCGGGTATGCAGGGCGGCGAGGAGCAGATCTCCGCGCGCGTGGCCTACAACGAGATCGACCTCGTGCTGTTTTTCCGTGATCCGATGTCCAACGCACAGTACGAACCGGACGTTCATGCGATTTCCCGCCTGTGTGACATGCACAATATCCCGATTGCAACCAACTCGGCAACCGCCGAGATGCTCATCCTCGGTCTGGATCGCGGTGATCTGGATTGGCGTAATATTGTCAACCCGAAGAACAAAAAATAAACAATAGCATTCGTTGCACCGGATCGGGTACGCCAATTCGGTGCATACGTCTGTCTTGAGGAGAATCAAAATAGTTATGGAAAAAGTAAAACCCAGAACCTTATCCGGCTTTATGGAGCTGCTTCCGGCACCGCAGGTGCAGATGGAGCGCATCATGCAGGTACTGCGCGAAACCTATGCGCTGTACGGCTTCTATCCGCTGGATACCCCGCTGATCGAGTCCTCCGAGGTGCTGCTTGCCAAGGGCGGCGGCGAGACCGAAAAGCAGATCTACCGCTTCACCAAGGGCGACAGCGATCTGTCCCTGCGATTCGATCTGACCGTACCGCTGGCAAAGTATGTTGCCCAGCACTACGGCGAGCTGACCTTCCCGTTCCGCCGTTTCCAGATCGGCAAGGTTTACCGCGGTGAGCGCGCACAGCGCGGCCGTTTCCGCGAGTTCTATCAGGCGGACATCGACGTCATCGGTGACGGCAAGCTGGACATCATCAACGAGGCCGAGGTGCCGAGCATCATCTACAAGACGTTCACCTCCCTGGGCCTCGAGCGCTTCAAGATCCGCATCAACAACCGCAAGGTGCTCAACGGCTTCTTCGCTATCCTCGGTCTGACCGAGAAGGCCGGCGACGTGATGCGTACCATCGACAAGCTGGAGAAGATCGGCGCAGAAAAGGTAAAGACCATTCTGGTCGAGGATTTCAGCGTGGAAGCGGCTGTGGCTGACGAGCTGCTGAAGTTCATCGAGACCCCGGGCGGCACCGAGGGTATCCTCGCGGCGCTGGAGGGCTACAAGGGCAGGAACGAGGTGTTCGACCTCGGCGCAGAGGAGCTGAAAACGGTTGCAACCTATATGCAGGCGTTCGGCGTTCCGGCTGACCACTTCGAGATCGACCTGACCATTGCCCGCGGTCTGGACTACTACACCGGCACCGTTTACGAGACCGCTATGCTCGACCATCCGGAAATCGGTTCCATCTGCTCGGGCGGCCGCTACGACAACCTTGCCGAGTATTACACCGACAAGCAGCTGCCGGGCGTTGGCATCTCCATCGGTCTGACCCGCCTGTTCTACGTTCTCGGTGAGCAGGGCTACCTGAACGACCAGATGAACAAAGCACCGGCGGACGTACTCATCCTGCCGATGACTGACGACATGGGCGCCGCTATCAAGACCGCTACCGCTCTGCGTGAGTCGGGCATCCGCACCCAGCTGTACAGCGAGCAGAAGAAGTTCAAGCACAAGATCGGCTACGCCGACAAGCTGGGCATTCCGTTCGTTATCTTCCTCGGCGAGGATGAAATTAACGCGGGCGTGGTCGCTGTCAAGGATATGGAGAGCGGCGAGCAGGTCAAGGTTTCGCTTGACGAGGCAGCAAAGCTGATTCATGACGGTCTGGCGAAGAAAAACGCAGGCAAGGTCATCTGCGACAAATAATTCATTCTAATTAGGAATTAGTAGTTAGTAATTATTGATTGCTGACTGTTAATAGAAGGATAGGATTTTTTAACTGAATATGGAGGGATTTTTTATGAAACAGCTTGTTTACGGCGGTATTCTCATGATAACCGGCATGCTCGGTGTCATTGCGGCTATTCTGGCGCTTTCCGCGTCGATTGCCGACAACGCTTCCATTATGTTCCTTATCGCCTTTGCCGGCATTATTTTATTTGCGATTATGGTCTTTCTCGGCTATTATGAGCATGTTCGTCCGGCAATGAAGGATAAGGATTCCGAGTAAGGAGGCCGTCTTATGGATAAACTGCGTAAGACCATCATTCGCTGCACGGGATTTCTGTGCGCTGCGATTTTTCTGGCAAACGGATTTATGATCCTGCCAATTGCGTCCCTCATTATCGGCTTTATCGCCGCTTATCTTGTGGGTTCCGACGCTGTGGAAGATGTGATCTCCACAATCAAGGAAACCGGCGATAAATAAAGAAATTGTTCAAAATACTTAGTAATAAGGATTGATAAACATGAATAACACATCTATTGCAGGCATGAAGCGCACGCATATGTGCGGCGAGCTTCGCCTGGAGCACGCCGGTCAGACCGTTACCGTAAACGGCTGGGTTGACCGCGTGCGCGACAACGGCGGCGTACTGTTCCTGCTGCTGCGCGACCGCGCAGGCATCGTGCAGTGCACCTTTGACAAGTCGGTAAACGCCGACCTGTTCGACATTGCCTTCACCTGCCGCACCGAGTTCGTTGTAGCGGTAAAGGGCAAGCTGGTGGCCCGCGACGCGGCGGCCATCAACAAGAAGATGCCGACCGGCGAGGTTGAAATTATTGCCGAGGACATTCGCATTCTGTCCAAGGCGGAGACCACCCCGTTTGAGATTGACGACACCAAGGAGGTCGGTGACCAGATTCGTCTGAAGTACCGCTACCTCGATCTGCGCCGTCCGTCCATGCAGAAGAACCTGATGCTGCGCCACCGCGTAACGCAGGTTGCCCGCAACTACTTCGACGAGCACGGCTTCCTCGAGATCGAAACCCCGATGCTCACCAAGTCCACCCCGGAAGGCGCGCGCGACTACCTCGTGCCGTCCCGTGTACATCCGGGCAAGTTCTACGCCCTGCCGCAGTCCCCGCAGCAGTACAAGCAGCTGCTCATGCTGTCCGGCATGGACCGTTACATTCAGATCACTCGCTGCTTCCGCGATGAGGATCTGCGTGCTGACCGTCAGCCGGAATTTACCCAGATCGACCTCGAGATGTCGTTCGTGGAGCAGGATGACGTTATCGCCGTCAACGAGGGCTTCCTCCAGCGCGTATTCAAGGAAGTGCTCGATGTTGACATTCAGCTGCCGCTGCCGCGCATGACCTGGCAGGACGCCATGGACAAGTACGGCTCGGACAAGCCGGACGTTCGCTTCGGTTTTGAAATCAAGGATATTTCCGACATTGCCAAGGACTGCTCGTTCAAGGTGTTCAAGGACACCGTGGAGAACGGCGGCACGGTTCGTCTCATCAACGTAAACGGCTATGCGGACAAATTCCCGCGCAAGGAGATCGACAAGCTGGGCGAGTTCGTCAAGACCTACCGCGCAAAGGGTCTGGCATGGATGAAGATTGCCGCGGACGGCAGCATGACTTCTTCGTTTGCCAAGTTCCTGTCCGAGGACGAGATTGCAGCCATCAAGGAGCGCGCAGGTGCAAAGGAGAACGACCTGCTGTTCGTTGTTGCCGACGCAAACTGGCAGACCGCCGCTGTGGCTCTGGGCGCGCTGCGCTGCGAGCTGGCTAAGCGCCTGGGTCTGGCTAAGAAGGACGACTTCAAGCTGCTGTGGGTCACCGAGTTCCCGCAGTTCGAGTACAGCGAGGAGGAGAACCGCCTCGTAGCCATGCACCATCCGTTCACCGCACCGATGGACGAGGATATCCCGCTGCTGGACACCGATCCGGCCAAGGTTCGTGCCAAGGCGTACGACATTATCCTCAACGGCTGTGAGCTGGGCGGCGGCTCCATTCGTATCCACGATCCCGAGCTGCAGACCAAGATGTTCGAGGCCCTCGGCTTCACCGAGGAGAAGGCCAAGGAGCAGTTCGGTCACCTGATTACTGCATTCTCCTACGGCGCACCTCCGCACGGTGGTCTGGCTTACGGTCTGGATCGTCTGTGCATGCTGCTCGCCGGTCTGGATTCCATCCGCGACGTGATCGCCTTCCCGAAGGTTCAGAACGCGTCCGACCTGATGATGAACTGCCCGGATATCGTAGACGACAAGCAGCTGGACGATCTCTCTATCGCAGTTACCCGCGTAGAGGAAACGCCTGAGGCATAAATTCTAACGACTTGAGAAGCCGCTGCGGAAACACCACAGCGGCTTTTCCGTTTCTGCGAAAGGAGCAACTTTTTTGAGCATTGAACACAAGGTTCAAAACGAAACCGGAAGAAATCCGTACCGAATCGGTGCAAATGTACTGCTGCTCGTTGCGTTTTTCCTGCTGTTCCATCCCCTGCTGAGCAGGGGCTCGCTGATGTATCAGCCGACCATCTCGCACTGGCTGACCGCAGGCGCATTCGTGCCGCTGGTGCTGCGTCCGTGGCGCCGCAACCACCCGTTTGCGGAAAATCACACGCGGCTGTACGCGGCGGTTCTGCTCGTGCATGACGTGCTGCTGTTCCTGTCTGCGGCGGCTGTCAGCCTGATCCTGGTGGAATACATGGTCAAGGGCTGTGTCATTACGCTCAAGCAGTCTTTTTTTCAGGGTTGGATCTGCTATGTGGCGGTTTACGCCGCGGCCTATCTGATCTGCGGCAACGTGCGTGTCGGCGTATGCCTCGGCATGGCAATTTCGATGATCCACGGCATGATCGACCACTACGTTATGCTGTTCCGCGGCACGCCTGTCATGCTGAGCGACATTGCCGCCATCGGCACGGCAGCCAACGTGTCCAAGGGCTACTCTGCACCGATAGAGCTTTCCGTGCTCCGCGCCGCAGCGGCGGCTGTGCTGTTCTGCGTGAGCGTGTGCCTGATGCAGCGCAGCTTCAAGGTGCACAAGCGCTGGTACTTCCGCAGACTGTTTTCGCTGCCGTGTGTGCTCGTGCTGGCGTTCATCGCCTACACCGGCATCCAGACGGTCGGCACCGGACTGGCGTTCTGGCAGTCCAGCCGCCAGTACAGCGAGATTTTCTACTTCCTGCGCTGCGCGACCAGCTCGTTTGTCAAGCAGCCGGAGGGTTACAGCGCGGATTCGCTTTCTGACGCACAGAGCGAATTTACCGGCAAACAGGGCACGAAAACGCCCAATCTGATCGTGATTATGAACGAATCCTTCTCGGATCTCGGCTCGGTCGGTGCGCTTGAGACCAACGAGGACCCCATGCCGTATGTGCACAAGCTGATGCAGGGTCAGGAGAACACCATCAGCGGTCAGCTGACCGTTTCGACCTTCGGCGGCGGCACCGCCAACACCGAGCTGGAGTTCCTCACCGGCGATTCAATGGCGTTCCTGCCGTACAACTGCTCGGCGTATCAGGTGTTCATCAAGAGCGAAATGCCCAATCTGACCTCGGGTCTGGATTCGCTCGGCTACCAGACGGCGGCGATTCATCCCTATCTGTCCACCTCGTGGAACCGCACGAACGTCTACCGCTTCTTCGGCTTTGAAGCGCAGTATTATCAGGACGATTTTGCCGCTGACGCCGGTCGTGTGCGCGATTATATCAGCGACAGTGCAAGCTACAAGAAGATTTTCGAGCTGTACGAGAGCAAGAGGGAAAACACGCCGCTGTTCGTGTTCAACGTAACGATGCAGAACCACGGCGGCTACGACTGGGACGGCGACGGTTACTTCGACAAGCGCATCTGCCTCACCGGTAAGGAGCAGGACAAGTACCCGACGGTTGACCAGTACCTATCGCTCGTGCGGTACAGCGACGACGCCGTGCAGGAGCTGATCAGCTACTTCTCCAAGGTGGATGAGCCGACGGCGATCGTGTTCTTCGGCGACCACCAGCCCAATCTGCCGGAGGACTTTTACAACACCCTGCTCGAGAGTCAGCGCGGCGATCTCTCGGATGCCGAGCTACGCCAGAAAAAGATGGTAACGCCGTTCTTCATCTGGGCGAACTACGACATCAAGGAGCAGACAAACATGCAGATCAGCGCGAACTATCTGTCCGCGTATGCGCTGAACGCGCTCGGCTGCTCGACCTCGGGCTTTGACCAGATGCGCCTTGCCCTGCAGCAGCAGATTCCGGTGATGAACGTCAACGGCTACCGCCTGCCGGACGGCACCTGGTATCCGCAGAGTGAACAGCCGGAAAACGACCTGCTGAACGATTATCACCATGCGGAATATGCGCAGATTTTTGACGCAAAAAATCGCAGCGATGAATGGTATACACCGTAATTCCGTACAGAATCCCCGCTTTATGCGGGGATTTTTTCCTTGTAAAAAAGATACAGTTTTACGAATTTTTTTGTTGTTATTGATAATTTTTTAACGTTTACTTTGTAAATCTGCTTTCAGTTAACGTCGAAATGCACAAATACGTCTTCTTGTTTATGTGCAAGTATCCAAAGTGCAAAAAAAAGTAAAAAAAATGTTTTGCTATAGCCTCTGTATAGTGTTAGAATAACTCTCGGACAAACGGCAACGCGGTTTGCCCATTTAACAGATCATCAGTCCTTCGATTGACGGTCTTGTTTTTTGGGATCTTGCGGGCACGCGCACGCAAGCGCAGACCGAGGCCGTCATTCAGAAATCGTTTCGGTGGATTTTGAGGGATCTCCGCCGGGACACGAAATTTTTACAAGGGGAGAAAAAGATGAACTTCGTAAACTCCATGGCGTTTACCGCGATCACCTTCGTGGCGTTCACGGCACTCGTCGCACTCATCTCGTGGTGGAAAACCCGCGGTGACAACCTCGACACGCAGGACGGCTACTATCTCGGCGGCCGCAGCCTGACCGGCCCGGTCATTGCCGGTTCTCTGCTGATGACCAACCTTTCCGCAGAACAGCTCGTTGGCAACAACGGTCAGGCAGTTCGCGTCGGCATGTCCACCATGGGCTGGGAGGTAACCTCTGCAATCGCTCTGGTAATCCTCGCATTCGTACTGATGCCGAAGTACCTGAAGACCGGTCTGACCACCGTTCCGCAGTTCTTTGAGCAGCGCTACGACGAAGGCACCCGCCGTCTGGTTTCCATCATCGTACTGCTCAGCTACGTTGTAATCATGCTGCCGAACATCCTGTACGCAGGCGCACAGGTATTCGTAAACATCTTCGGCATTGACGAGATGTTCGGTATTTCCCGTTTCGCAGCAATCGCAATCGTCTGTGTTGCAACCGCAATCATCGGTTCTATCTACGCCATCTTCGGCGGCCTGAAGGCAATCGCACTGTCCGACTCCATCAACGGCCTCGGCCTGATCGTCGGCGGCCTGCTGGTTCCGGTATTCGGCTTCATGTTCCTGTCCGGCCAGCTTGGCGGCGACGGCTCCTTCATGGACGGCTTCGACAAGTTCCTGCACACCAATCCGTCCTACCTGAACGCCATCAACGAGGTTAACACCCCGGAGCCGTGGCTCCCGTGGCCGCTGCTGTTCACCGGTCTGCTGGTCAACAACATGTACTACTGGGCAACCAACCAGTCCATCATCCAGCGTACCTTCGGTGCTAAGAACCTGAAGGAAGCACAGAAGGGCGCCGTATTTGCAGGCTTCCTCAAGATCATGACTCCGCTGATCATCGTTGTTCCGGGCGTTATCTGCGCACTGGCTTACCCGGGCATGGACTGGGGTTCCGGCGACTCCGCTTACCCGATGCTGGTAGCACAGGTTATGCCGAAGCCGATCCTGGGCTTCTTCGCTGCTGTAATGTTCGGCGCGATCCTGTCCTCCTTCAACTCGGTACTGAACTCCGCATCCACCATCTACGCACTCGACATTCACCGTCCGCTGTTCAACCCGACCGCATCCGATGCCCGCATGGTTAAGATCGGCCAGAACTTCGGTACTGTAGTAGCAGTTGTTTCCACCATCATGTCCCCGTTCATGCTGTACATGGGCGGCATCACGAGCTTCGTAAACTCTGCTTTCGCTGCGTTCAACACCCCGATCTTTGTTTGCCTGCTGTGCGGCTTCTTCTGGAAGAAGGTTCCGGCTATCGCTGCTAAGATCGTCATCCCGGTTCACGTTGTACTGTACTTCATTCTCCAGTTCGGTCTGCGTAACGTAATCCCGGCACTGAACAACATCCACTACCTGTACTTCACCGCGATCCTGTTCGTATTCGACATGCTGCTGATGTGGGTAATCGTTAAGAAGCATCCGCGTGCAACCGATTTCGAGCTGAAGGACGTAGGCGCTGTAGATCTGACCCCGTGGAAGAACGGCAAGATCTGGGCTACCGTTACCCTGCTGATCATGGTTCTGGCTTATGTAATCTTCTCTCCCCTTGGCTTCGGCAAGAGCGAGAAGACCACCTACCAGAACTACCTCGAGAATCAGACCACTGCTTCTGTTTCCGATTCTGTTCAGTAATGCAACTCAAAACGACCGTCTTTCGACGGTCGTTTTTTTATGCCTATCCCCTATGCAAATCATGCAAAACGTGCTATGCTAATACTAAGGCGAGAACGCCCGTACAAGGAGGAATCACCATGAAGGAACACTATAAGGGTATCGGCCATATTGCGATCTACACCGTAGATATGGACCAGAGCATTGCATTTTACGAGATGATCGGCGGCAGTGTATTCAAGCGCGACGGCGTAGAGACGCCGGAGGGCCTGAAGAAGCTGGCGCTCGTTGAATTCGGCGGCTTCCTGCTCGAGCTGATCGAGCCGCCCGCAGACACGCTCGTGCCGTCCGGCGAGGGCAGCATCCCGCACTTTGCCGTTTACGTTGACGACCTCGACAAGACCGCGGCTGACCTCAAGGCGGCAGGCGTTATCAGCTTCACTGCACCAGAGAAGAAGGTGCTGCCGAATACCTTCGGCGGTTTGCAGAACTGGTTCTTCACCGGCCCGTCCGGTGAGCAGATCGAGCTGCTGCAGATGCTGTAAAAAACGAACACCTCCCGTCTGTATCGATGGGAGGTGTTTTTTATGCAGCCCGCCCTACGGAAACTATTTAATTCGCTCCTTAAAAATGAAACAGCATACAAATAAAAAACGAAACCACCACACTAATTCTCTATTCTCCCTTATTCAGCCCTCAGGCGACAAAAAAGCTCCCAACCTCACGGTTGGGAGCTTTCGTAAACCTAAAGCGAGTTTATCGCGCGCTATTAATAGTGGCGAGACTCGAACAGGTGATCCTCGATGCGCTTGCGGGCAGCCTGAACCTCAGCCTTCTGAGATACCTCAGCTACGCCTACACGCCACCAAGCCTCGTAGCCTGCGGACATGGTCTTCGGCAGAACCTTCATGTCGATCAGGGTGGAAACGGTCTGCTTCTTGGAATCCTCGATTGCAGCCTTCAGCTCGTCAAGAGTCTTAACGGTGTAGGTCTTGCAGCCGTAAGCAGCGCCGATTGCAGCGTAATCTACCTGGATTACCTTGCCCTTGTGTACGCCGTTGGTTACGCCTTCCTCAAGCATGTTCTTCTCGGTGCAGATGGAAGCGTTGCCGTTGGAAACCTCGAGGTTGTTGATGCAGCCGAAGGAAGCGTTATCGAACAGCATAACGTTGATCTTGTGGCCCATCTGAACCGAAGTGATCAGCTCAGAGTGCAGCATGTCGAAGGAACCGTCGCCGCACATAGCGTAAACTTCCTGATCCGGGCAAGCGATCTTAGCGCCCAGAGCGGAGGCAACCTCGTAACCCATGCAGGAGTAACCGTACTCCATGTGGTAGGTGTTCTCCTTGCGGGCACGCCACAGACCCTGCATGTCGCCCGGCAGAGAGCCTGCTGCTGCACATACGATAGCGTTGTCATCAATGAGATGGTTGATAGTGCCCAGAACGGTGGTCTGGCACAGCTTGCAGCCGGTATCCTCGATGTACTTCTCAACGCACTCACGGTTGTCGTCGTTGCACTCCGGGGTGAAGTGCTCCGGATCGGTGTACTCAACCTTGTCCAGACGCTCAACCTCGGTCCACCACTCCTTGCGCAGAGCAGCAACTTCCTCAGCGTAAGCCTTGTCGGTGTGGTAGCCGATCTTAGCCAGCTCCTCGCCGATTGCGGTCAGAGCCTCGTTTGCGTCAGCAACGACCGGAGTAGCATCCATCTTGTAAGCCTGGAACTCAGACGGGTTGATGTTGACGAACTTAGCGTCGGTGCGGTACAGCCACTTGGAAGCGGTGGTGAAGTCGGTGTAACGGGTGCCAACGCCGATTACAACGTCAGCCTCGTGCGCCAGCTTGTTTGCAGCGATGCCGCCGGTGGTGCCCAGACCGCCGAGGTTCAGCTCGTGATCCCAAACAACAGCGGACTTGCCGGCCTGGGTCTCGCCGAATGCGATGCCGAAGTCCTCAGCGAACTTCTTGAATACCTTGTGTGCCTCAGCGTAACGAACGCCGCCGCCGCAGATCAGGAGCGGCTTCTTTGCGTTCTTGATGACCTCAACAGCCTTGTCCAGAGCGTACTTGGTAACCGGACGGCGGTCGATGCGCCATACGCGCTTCTTGAAGAAGTCAACCGGGTAATCGTATGCTTCAGCCTGAACGTCCTGCGGCAGAGAAATTGCAACAGCACCGGTGTTAGCGGTATCGGTCAGAACACGCATAGCGGAGATCATGTCGGTCATAACCTGCTCCGGACGGTTGATGCGGCCCCAGTACTTGGTAACAGCCTGGAAAGCATCATGAGCGGAGATGGACAGGTTCTGCGGCTGCTCCATCTGCTGGAGAACCGGGTCCGGCTGACGGGAAGCGTAGATGTCGCCCGGCAGGATCAGAACCGGAATGTTGTTAGCGGTAGCGGTAGCAGCAGCGGTAACCATGTTGCAAGCGCCGGGGCCTACGGAAGAGGTGCAGGCGAAGATGGACTTGCGGCGCATCTGCTTAGCGTAGCCAACTGCAGCCAGAGCCATGCCCTGCTCGTTCTTGCCCTGGTAAACAACCATGTCCTTGAGCTCCTGCTCAACGCCGTTAGCGAAGCCAACTACGTTGCCGTGGCCCGGCAGCATGAAGATGCCCTTAACGAACTTGTGCTCCTGCTCGTTGCCATCCATATCAATGTAGCTGATATACTGGTTCTCGAGGAAGCGAACGAGTGCCTGAGACGCAGTCAGACGAACGGTTTCCATATGAATCATGTTGGAAATCCTCCTAAATAGAATACAAATAATGATGAATCAAAGCCAGTCTCCAACAAGCCTTGACTTAGCACCCTCCCTCTCCAAAAGGAGGGGCAAGGGAACCATAGGTTCCCAAACGCACGAGACAGGTCTCGTGCCTGCCGCGCGCACGCGGCAGATGCAGTTCCTTATCAAAGTCCAGCTCCGCCGGACTTTGATACCACTGCCTGCGCCGTGGCGGCGCAGCCACCTTTGCCGTGCAAAGGTGAGAGGGGTATCGCCAAAAGTTTCTACGGAACTTTTGGCGTATATAGGGGAGACGGAGTCGCCCCTATAAGCGGCAATCAGTTGCCGCTCGGGCAGTGCCAGATATGATCGTTGGCATCGTCCTCAAGCAGCCACAGGTGCTCCTCGTCGTCGATGCGGGTCTTGTCCCACGGGTCGTCCGGCAGATGACGGATGCCCCATGCGTAGCAGCAGGAGTAACCCGGTGCGGTTACCTGAGAGTGCATCTTGTCGGTGATGATAGCCAGACCGTTGTGATGCGTTTCGTAGATCTCGCCGTTGCCCCAGCCTGCGCCGAAGCCCATCGGCTTGTCGAAGCGGTAGAAGTAGCACTCCGGCTGCGGATGATGATGCGGCGGGTAAGAGGACCACTTGCCCGGCAGGTTGACAACTTCGCCCAGGACCATGTTGGAGTACGGTGCGTTGTCAAGGTCGAAGCAGGTGCGTACATCGCGCTTGATGCAGCCCATCAGCTCGCCCTTGTTGCCGCGTGCCCAGGTATCGGTGTCTTCCGGCTTGTACATCTTGCTTGGGAAGGTCTTTTCGTTCAAAGTCTTCTGGATGTAGATGTTGCACGGACCGTGTGCGATGATCTCGAACTTTACGCCCTTGCAAACGTGCAGGCAGGACGGGTTGTAATCGAACGGATTCGGACGGTCTACGTCGTAGGACTCATTCTCCCACTTGATGGTGCACTTGCCGTCGAATACCAGTGCTGCAACTTCCTTCTCAGGCTCCTCGCAGCTCCAGGTGTCGCCGTCTTCCATCACGAGGAGAGCAACGTCCATCATGGCATCCTTGCCGATGCCTTCGTCAAGACGGATGTACTCGTTGTATCCGCGCTTGACCTGCTTATCCATGTACATAGGAATTCCCTCCAAAAAATAATTTTTTGGTGCGGTGACCGGTATATCCCACCCGATCACGCAGATTCAGCTGTGTAAAACAGCCTATCTATTATCATTATACCACGCCATAACAGCCAGTTTCAACCACTCATTGAACGGATTCGGCGCGGTGCGGAAAGGCTTTGGCATTCAGCACAAAAATCCAAGCGGATTTTCTCGCAAATGATACAACAAAAATACGATTGGTTTATGTCGCACTCTTGCCTTCCCTTCCTTTTTCATCTATAATTATAGCAGATATTCAAAGGATTGCTTGCAATTTCTTCAGCAGTAATAACACGATTTTAAGGTATGCACGCAGCGTGTGCACAAGAAAGGATTTTCGCCATGGATGCAGCCCGCCGAGAAAAAAAAGAGCACGGCACACTTGCGTTTCCGTTTCAGATCTACCCCGCGCTGGACGGCAGTGAGGCCGATGACAGCGATTTCATCCCCTATCACTGGCACCCGGAGCTGGAAATCATCACGGTGGACGCGGGCCACGTTTCGCTCACCATCGCCGACCACACCTATGAGGGCACGCACGGCGATGTGTTCTTCGCCGCCGGTGAGGAATTGCACGAAATTCGTGCCGCCGGACGGGAGAATCAGTTCCGCTCGTTCGTATTTGCTGCGGATTTCCTGCAGTTTTCGCGTGCCGACCAGAGCGAATTCGCGCTGCTCGCGCCGCTCGCGGAGGGACGGCTGCGGTTCGACACCTGCATCCGCGCCGGTGAGCCCGGGCAGAGTGAAATCCGTGCGCTGCTCGCACAGATCGTGCGCGCGTGGCAAGTGCAGGCGCCCGGCTGTCAGCTGGCCGTGAAAGCCGCGCTGCTCGGCATTGTGGCCGTGTGCGCGCAGTACGACAGACTCATCGGACATCAAATGCGCCCGGGCGCGGACTACAAGGCGCAGCAGCTGAAGGAGATCGTCGGCTACCTCGGTGAGCATTTCACCGAACCGCTCTCGCTGCCGGCGGTTGCAGCGGAGTTTGGATTGTCGCCGCAGTATTTCAGCACCTTTTTCCGGGATAATTTCGGAAGAACATTCACCCAGCATATCAATTCCCTGCGGATCGAGCAGGCGGCGCGTCTGCTCCGTGAGACCGATCTGCCGGTCATGGAGGTCGGGTTTCGCGTCGGATTTGATAATTTCAGCTACTTTATCAAGCGGTTTCGGCTTGTGTATGGCGTTTCGCCGTCGCATTATCGAAAAAACAGTTTAACTTAAACACGAGATTTGTTTTCTGCACCGGCTGACCGGGGTGCTCGAACTGCGTCAGCGTGTTCGCCCTAACGGGGCGGCTCCTTTTCTGCACCGGCTGACCGGGGTGCTCGAACTGCGTCAGCGTGTTCGCCCTGACAGGGCGGCTCCTTTCTCTGCACCGGCTGAGCGGGGCACGCGAACTGCGTTAGCGGGTTCGCCCTTTCCGGGCGGGGAGTTTTTCGCTGAACCTCAGCAGGGATTCGCCGTCTGCGGACGGCGGGAGCATCGCGGCGCCCGCCGCGGGGGCAAAAAGGAAGGACAACCTGCGGTTTTCCTTCCTCTTTGGACTCCTACCTTTCCCTTGCTTCCTAATCTGGCGCAAATTTCCTATGTGTGACCGCTCCGAAAAGGAGTACGGCAGAGGATTTTTTCTACCGTATCTTTCGCAACCTGTTCGCAGGGTCAGATACATTACTGCTACACATATGGGTTCATCTAAGCAGGCGCGACATAACAGTGTCGCGCAATTTTTTTGCGCGTTATACCGGAAGGCACCTGCGAATTTAGGTGTTTGGTACAATTTATCCTCGCAGGTGCTGTCTATCATAACGCGCTAACGAGTTGCGCGGCACTGCTATGCCGCGCCTGCGAAGACTTTCCGGTCTGTGTAGCAGTAATTTATCTGACGCTGCGAATATGTCGGGACATGGGAGCACACTGTGCTCCCCTACGGAAGAAAAAATCCTCTGCCGTTCCCCTATTTTCGCAGCGGTCACATGTCGGCAATCTGCGCCAGGCTAAGAAATAAAAGGAAGTGGGAGTTAAGAGGGTAGAAACCTTGGTGTCTACCCTCTTGCCCCGCCGCGGGGCGCGGCTAATCCCCTCGCTGAGGTTCAGCGGAAAACTCTCCGCCCGGATAGGGCGAACACGCTTACGCAGTTCGAGTGCCCCGCTCAACCGATGCAGAAAGGCTGCCGCCCGGACAGGGCAAACCCGCTGACGCAGTTTGCGTCCCCCGCCTAATCACTGCCAGAAAACGCAAAAAAACCTCCGTACGAACCATACGGAGGTTTTTCTATGTCTTATCTCGTCTGCTGGGTGATAATAAACACCGGAATGTACCAAATAAGCTGATACAGCAGGATATTCATCACCGGAAGCGCGTCTGCGGCGTTCTGGTACAGCAGGTAGAACACGATCAGCATACCGAGCAGGCCGGCGAACGTGCCGAGCGTCAGCGCCGAGCGGACGGCGCCCGCCAGCTTATCCGCGCCGCGGAGCACCTGCATGAACGGACCGGCACCCTCGCGGGTGAGGATAGCTGCCGGTGCATCGCCCTTGGCGTAATTCGGATTCAGCAGACGATCCACGCCTGCCGGGTCCGGCTGGTCGGCAAAGCCGCGTCGAAGGTCAAACTCCTCCTCGATCATCGCCGGGGAGATATTGAAATCACGGACGGCGAGGACCGCATTCATGTGCATGCGGCGCATGAGGCGCATCGCCTTATAGGTATTCTTGGTAGTCTGGTAGCGCATGGTCAGCACGCCTGCGAGCGCGTTATCCACAACCAGATACATATTGATCTGACCCTTATGGCCGGATTCGATCGGAATGCCCATCTTGACCATGAGCGCTGCCGTGCCGAGCACGATGCGGCTGGTACCGACAGCGCCGGTTACACCGCCCTCGACCAGATGCACGTCACGCGCGGTAAAGGTGATGCCAAAGCGCTCCTTCGTGGTATCGGTCAGCACGCGGCCCAGCTCCAGACCGGCGGATTCGGTCAGCGCGGCTGCACAGCCGAGAATCTGCTCGTCCGTGATACGGCCCAGATTGTCGATGGCCTCAAGCTCGATCGAGCCGGTCGGGAACAGATCGTTCTCGAGCAGCATGACCTTCTCTGTGCCGCGCAGCAGGTTGGCCTGACGCGCACCCGCAATGGCTGCACCCGAGCGCAGCAGGCGGCTTGCGGTGTTCTTGTAGCTTGCGCCGAACGCGCACAGCAGACCGATCGGAGCAGACACCGACAGGATCGCCGAGAACGCCCAGAAGAAGCGCACCGGCTCGCCGCAGTTAAACGAAGCGACCAGCGACAGGATGATTGCCAGCGCCAGTGCGATCGGCGTGTAGATGAGCGAGAAGCGGTCAACCGTGTCCGGTCGCTCGATCTCGGTCAGGAACGAGCTTGCGTCGTACAGCGGGCACTTGACGGCGTTACATGCGTCAATCTCGCTGTCGTAATGGCTGTAAACCGCCAGCGGCTGCTCTGCCTCGCAGACAGCACGATAGGAACGCGCCTGCGCCAGACTGCGGCCGCGTGCCTCACGCATTTCGGCGTAAAGCAGAAGGATGGAAACCGCCGTGTACGGTACGGCGACGCCGCCCTGATCCGGAAATACCAGCAGAGAGGCACAGTGCAGCAGCGATGCCAGCGCCGCGAACGACACGAGCGTGCCGCGTGCCGGACGGCCATGCAGCAGCGAGGAAAAGCCGTTGCCGAACACGTCAATACCGATCAGCAGCGCCAGGATCTGCAGGGCAGCCAGTGCGCCGATGCCGATGGTCGGGTTCTGCAGAATATCGAGCACGACCGGAAGCGGCAGTGCCTCAAAGCTCGGTGCAAAGCTGAGATACGCGGCAGCTGCGGCAAGGAGCAGCACCAGCAGCGACCGGAACGACAGAATGCCCGAACGGCGGCGTGCCGCGTGCATAGCCGCCTCCGGATCGACCAGCTTGATGTCCTCCTCTTCCTCAGCCTGATCGGCAGCAATGCGTGCCGCTCTTGCCTGCTTGCGCGAGATGCTCGCCTTGCGGCTTGCTTCCTCGGCGGCGGCTTCTTCCACGATCTCCTGCTGCTCGGCAGCCTGCTCGGCGGCTTCCTTTTCTGCCAGCTTGGCCTCGCGGCGTGCCTGCCGCTCGGCGATCTTCTGCACGGTCCTGCGCTCGCGCTCTGCCATTTTCTGCTCGCGCGCCGCGATGCGCGCTTCGCGCACTTCTTCAACAGACTCGTGTTCGGCGGCGGCTGCGGTCTCTGCGGCCTTCTTTGCCGTTTTATCCTTCTTATTTCTGGGAGCCGTCTTTGGCTCCTCTGCCTTGGTCTCTGCCGCCGGTGCGGGCTGCGGCTCGACCGGCTTTTCCGGCTCTGCCGCTGCCTTAGGCATTGGCTCTGCCGCCTTTGCAGGCGCCTGACCGGACACCTCGGCGATGATGGAATCCAGATCAAATTCATCGGTATCCGGTACGTCGCTGAGCATATTTTTCAGCGATTCCAGATCCATATCGTCTTTTCTATCCATGTTCACTTCCCCCTTAATTGCCCTGCGTGCGTCGGCGAAGCGCCTCAAACAGCAGCACAGCCGCTGCGTTGGATGCGTTCAGCGAGTTGACACGGCCTCTCATCGGGATGCTGACGATGTAGTCGCACTTGTCGCGGGTCAGGCGGCTGAGGCCCTGTCCTTCCGAGCCAATGATGATGGCGGTTGGGCGATCAAACGGTGCGTCATATAGGCCGACCGTACCGTCAGCCTCTGCACCGAACAGCCATACACCGCGTTCCTTGAGTTCATCGAGCGTGGACGCAAGGTTGTTTGCCTTGTGTACGCCGACATACGCGAGTGCGCCCGCCGCCGAACGAGCGACAGCCGCGGTCAGACCGACAGCTCTGCGCTTCGGGATGATAACGCCGTGTGCGCCTGCGGTCTCTGCCGAACGGATGATGGCACCCAGATTATGCGGGTCCTCGATGCCGTCGCAGACAACGATGAGCGGCACCTCACTGCGCTCCTCGGCGACGCGGAAAATATCGTCGAGCGAGACGTACTCCTGTGCCGCCGCCTGTGCGATAACGCCCTGATGGTTGCCGGTCGGGCTCATGCCGTCCAGCTTGCGCCGGTCGCAGGTGACGACCGGAACGCGATGCCTGCGCGCTTCTGCCGCCACATCACCGATGTGTGCGCCTTCGGCCACAAACACCTTATCCACTGCACGGCCTGCGCGCAGCGTTTCGAGGACGGCGTTGCGTCCCTCGATCAGCGTGCCGTCATCCTCAACCGGAGGACGGCGTCTGTTTTTTTCATATGCCATAAATTTTTACGCTCCAAAATGAGAAATAACTTTGCATATCCTCAGATACTTTCAGTTAGTTTCATTATACACACTTCCCGACCGTTTTTCAATGTTAGACACGAAAATTATACAAACATCGCCGCAAAAGTGCTGCCATAACTTCGACAGATATCGACAATTCGCTCTGCCGCATTTACACAGTCAGATTTTAGGCGATACAATGAAACCGGACTGAAAGGAGTGAGGACATCCATGGATGGCAAAAAATTTGACAAAAACACGCTGAAAACACTTGTAATCGCGGCTTCTCTGCTGCTGAACTGCATTTTAGGCGGTGCATCGTACACCTATTATAATCATCTGGCGGAGCAGATGAACGAGACCGCTTCCCTGCAGTCGCAGGTAAGCCATCTGGAAGGCTCGGTCTCCGACCTGCAGGCGCAGGTGGACGAATCCCAGCCGGCCATTGACGGTTTGAAAGCGCAGGTGGCTTCACTCACCGAGGAGAAGAACGGCCTGCAAAGTCAGGTGAACACGCTCACGAGCCAGAAAACGGATTTACAGAATCAGGTGGATACGCTCAAAGCAGGTGCATCGAGCGGTTCCTCGTCCGGCTCGAGTTCGGGCAGTTCATCGAGCGGCGGCAGTTCTGCGTCCGTCCCGGCGGCTTACAGCAGCTCGGACGACCAAAGCGAGACGGTTTACATCACGAACACCGGCTCTAAATATCACAGCTCCGGCTGCCGGTATTTGAAGAAAAGCCAGATTCCAATGTCGCTTTCCGAAGCCAAGCGGCAGGGTTACACCGCCTGCTCGGTCTGCGGCGGATAACATGAAAAAGAAGCTGAGATTTTGTCTCAACTTCTTTTGTTTGCCTGTTAAAACAGTCTATCCATATTCTGCCGTAGCATGCGAACCATACGTTCGCAGTCGAGCATGGTATCATCCGCGCCGAACATGACAGCGGTCTGATCCACTACGCTCGTATCCGGATTGCTGCTGCCGACCACAACCCGACCGTTCTTCACGCGGTCCATTACGGTATTCGCGTTATTGATGAGGAAATCCAGTTCGTTCATCAGGCTGCTGTTGTAGTAGCGAATCGGATTGACCTGCTCGGTCATGCCGCTGCGGATGGTCTGCGCCTTGCGCTTGATGGAATCCAGCGCCGCCATAGCAGCCGCCTTATCGGTAATCACATAGTCGGTATAGCTGCCGTTTTTCACCGCAGAATCGCAATTCTTGAACTTTTGCGTATCCGTTCGCATATCGAGCAGCTGCTTCATGAGGTTCGTCGCGTAGGCTTCCATTTCGGCGCGCTTGCTGTCCGAAAGCGGCATGCGCAGGAAGATGGCGTTCACGTCATTCTCTGCCTTGGCGCTGTACCACGTTACGTCCATGCCGGTCAATTCACCGATGTTGCGCAGCGGCAGATAGATGGAGTTTGCGTAGAAGAGCGGATAAATCGTCTCGCCCTTCTGGTTTTTGAAGGTCTGCTGTTTGCCGTCCACGAGCACCTTCACGCCCTTATCGAGCGTAGCCGTGCCGGTCGCACCGACATATTTTACGCCTTCCTTGTGATACGCATCGTCATCCGCACACGGATAGGACTTTTCCGTGGTGCCGGACAGGAACACCGTGCGCGATGCACTGTCCCACGAGATATTTTTGCCCATCCAGCGGCCAACCGTGCGCAGCGGCATGTAGGTCGAGCCGTTGTAGCTCAGCGCCGTGTAAACCGTCTTGCCGTCCTCGCTCGGGAAGGCAGCCGGAATGCCCTCTGCATAGATGTCCGCGCTCTGCGGATTGATTTTTACGGCGGTGCGAACCTGTGCCGCAGTCTGCGCTGCAGCCTGCACCCCCGCCTTGGAAATCACGGTGGTCTGCACATTTGCTGCGCCTGCGCTCATCATCAGTGCGGACGCCATCAGGCAGCCCGCGAGTGTGCCGCTTACGATTTTCTTGAACTTAGTCATAATTGCCCCTCCACATAATAAAATACAGTTTTTCTATCCATACCTATGGTATACAACAAAAATCATATTCTGTCAATCCATTTTCCTGATACCATTATAACGACTGGGAGCGCCGTTTTGTGACAACAAACCGCTAAGGATTTTTTTCAAAAAATTTGCCACAGAAAATCCCGCTCAGGCGTTGTATAATTGAATGGTATCATTTCCAACCCGAGGGGGAACCAAATTGACACAGGAGCAAATCCTCTTTTTCGAGGAATCATATACAAAGTATTACAGGATGATGGTGCAGACCGTTCTGCCCATTGTCGGCAGCCGCGATATTGCCGAGGACATTGTGGCCGACACCTTTCTCATCCTGCTGGCAAAGATAAGCAGCGTGATGGAGCACGAGCAGCCGGTCAAGTGGCTGTTCCGTGTGCTGAAAAACAACGCCATCAGCGAATACCGCGCACAGTGCAGACACGCGGCCGCGCCGCTTGAGGAAAGCATTCTGCGTACCGCCGAACCCGAGCTGATACCGTTTTCCGGCATGCTGCCAAAGGGCTTATCCGAATCCGAACAGCGCATTCTGACCCTGCGGCTCGCTGAGGACATGGACTATTCCACCATTTCGGAAAAACTCGGCATTTCCGAGACCGCCTGCCGCAGCCAGTACAGCCGCGCACGGCGGCACTGCGCCGAACTTATGGAAAGGAGTGACGACAATGCAGGATTCTAAGCAGATTGACGAGCTGTTCCGGCTGATGGACGAGGTTTGCGAAAACGGTGATGCGGCTCTGCCTGCGCTCGAGCAGTATTTGCAGACGCAGACGGACGCGCCGGAAATCGACACAGAAGCGTCACTCAAAAAGTTCAAGGCCGACCATAGGGAATTTTTCGTCAAGCCGCACCGCGGACGGCGGCTGTGCTACCGCATTTTTGTTGTCGCGGCGGCTGTTTTCGCCGCAGGAACCGTGTTTGCACTGGCTACCGGACACAATCCGTTCGACTATGCGGCGATGTGGGGTGCGGAAACATTCGGCTTTTACCATGATGATTTTGCTACGTCAGAAGATGGAAAAATCATTTATTATCCAGATGGTTCACACGATGACCGTACAGACATGCCCGACTATGACCATACCACCTATACTGCGTTGCCCGAAAATGATACTTCTGCCGCAGCAGATTCAGCGGAAACACAAACGCCAATCGAACAAGGTGAAGCACTTCCGGAATATGCAGATTTACCCGATACCGATTCATCCGATATAGGATTGCAAAAAGGTACTTCTTCTTGGGATGGTTCACATACAATAGAATGGTTTGAAGTCGAAAATGTATCATTAAAAGAAACTTTAACGGCATTGCAGATAAACTATCCAATGGCACCATCTCGGCTTCCCGATGGATATAAACAAACTCGTATCAAGGTTACAAATGACCACATGCTCGGTGCTTATGATGTGCGTGCGGATTATGACAATGGTGATTCTAAAATGTTTATTCAAATCTTAAAAATCACCGACACAACCGGTGATACGATTGAAAAAGATGATCGACCTGTCATTGAATATACCAAAGAAAATACAACATGGTATATTATGCACAACTTACAGCGGTTGAATGCTGCTGCGATGATGGACGATTATGAGGTACTTATATCTGCTCCCATATCTGTTGACGAAATGAAATCCACTATCAACTCCATCTACGAATAACAAAAACCCGATCTCCAACAGACACAATGGAGATCGGGTGCTTTTTATGCGAAAATTTTATGGTACGCGTGCGAGACGTAACCGCCGACAGCGGCGGTCATTTCCTTGGACGCCACGGCCTTATCCGCCACGGTGACGATCCACGCGATTCGCGTGCGCGGCATGGCCGCCAACGGAAACATATGCCGTGCAATGGCTTCGCACTCCCGCTCGGACAGACCGAAGGTATGCTTGGCGCGGTCGGCTGCGATGTGGCCGTGAATGAACCCGTGCATGTGGGCAATGCGGTGCACGCCGGAAAAATGGCTCAGATAACGGCGGAAGCGCTCGCCGTGCCAGTCATAGCCGAAAAAGTCATGCAGTAGCGCGGCACGGACAACCGAGGTCGTTTCACTCTCCGACAGACGCATCAGGCGGGCGATCTGACAGGCTGCTTCCGCTACCGCAACGGAATGGTCATACACAGAGTTGTCCAGTCCGTGGTGACAGAACGTGCGAAGCTGCTGAAAACGCGGATGTGCAAGGATATCTCCCGCGTACTGCTGGATTTCACTGTCCATCGGATCCACCTTCCTTCCTTTTGATGTCTTTATTATAGTGCGCTTAGTGCACAAAATCAAGAGGTAATTTGTAACAAGTTTGTGACAAAAATACCAACAATCTGCTTAGCCGAGCGGCGGCGTGTCCAGTATCATCTGCCTGTACTCCAAATCCTCAAAGCCGAGCATGTGATAGAGGGCACTTGCCCGCACGTTGCTTTCCGTTACCTCCAGACGATACCGCGCGGCTGTGTTGTACTTTTCGTGCACCGCGGCAATAATCCTGCTGCCGATGCCCTTGCCGCGCTGCTCGTCATCCACCATGATCTCCTCCAGCCAGACGCACAGACCGCCCGCCTCGTTCGACCAGGTGAGCGCCAGCAGACAGTACGCGCACGGCTGTCCGTTCTCGTCCTCGGCAATCAGGCAGTCCGCATACGGCGTGCCGTGCAGGAGCAGCTCAAACGTGCGTTCGGCGTTCTGCTGCGGGATTTCGTGGTCGCAGGCAGGCGTTTTGTAGAACGCATGGCAGCGGTCGATAAAGAATTCGCGGTCAGCGGCTTCAATAGAACGAATACGCATAGTTTAACCTTTCTTTTTGCGCGTAGCGCGCATTTAATAGAATTTCGCAGAAATTCATAAAAAGTCAGGACATGCGCCTGACTTTTTATACAAGAAAGAACATCGGTGTGCCGCCGTGCGACGCGCCGATGTTCGTATGGGACGTATCCGAACGTGTTCGGTACGTTCTCTTCGATTAAGACGATGAAATCGTCTTAATCGAGGGTGTCGAGTGCCTGCTTGAGGTCAGCGATAATGTCCTCAACATTCTCCAGACCGACCGAAATACGCACCATGCCCGGCTCAATGCCTGCGGCAACCAGCTGCTCATCGGTCAGCTGACGGTGGGTTTCGGACGCCGGATGCAGCACGCAGGTGCGGATGTCGGCAACGTGAACCTCATTGCACGCCAGCTTGAGGCTGTCCATGAACTTCATCGCTGGAGCGCGGCCGCCCTTGATGTCGATGGACATAACGCCGGAGGTGCCCATCGGCAGGTACTTCTGTGCACGCTCGTAGTGCTCGTTGCCCGGCAGTGCCGGATAGCGAACGGATGCGATCTTGTCGCTCGACTCGAGGAACTTGGCAACGGTCAGCGCGTTCTCGCAGTACTGGCGCATACGCACCGGAAGGGTCTCCAGACCGAGGTTGAGCAGGAACGCCGAGTGCGCCGCCGGATAGCAGCCGAAGTCACGCATCAGCTGCATACGCGCCTTGATGATGTATGCCATCGCGCCGAACTCGCGGGTGTAGACTACGCCGTGGTAGCTTTCGTCCGGCTCGGTGAAATCCGGGAACTTGCCCGATGCCGCCCAGTCAAACTTGCCGCCGTCCACGATCACGCCGCCGCCCTGTACGGCATGGCCGTCCATGTACTTGGTGGTGGAGTGGATGACAATATCCGCACCCCATTCGATCGGCCGGCACAGCACCGGCGTTGCAAACGTGTTGTCCACGATGAGCGGCACGTTGTTCTTGTGCGCGATGTTCGCCCACTTTTCAATGTCGAACACGGTCAGAGCAGGATTGGCCAGCGTCTCACCGAACACCGCCTTGGTGTTGGGCTTGAACAGCTTCTGCACTTCCTCCTCGCTCGCCTCTGCGTCCGCCCAGATGCACTCGATGCCGAGCTTTTTGAGCGTTACGCCGAACAGGTTGATCGTGCCGCCGTAGATGGTGGAAGCCGCGATGAAGCTGTCGCCTGCCGAGCACAGATTGAGGATGGACAGCAGGGATGCCGCCTGACCCGAGGAAGTCAGCATCGCGCCGACGCCGCCCTCGAGGGACGCGATTTTCTTCTCTACCGCGTCGCAGGTCGGGTTGGCAAAGCGCGAATAGATGCACTCTGTCGGCATATCGAACAGGGACGCGATCTTTGCGGTCGAGTCAAAGCGGTAAGTGGTGGACTGCACGATCGGCATGACGCCCGGACCGCCGTTTTCCGGCTTGTAGCCTTCATGCAGGCATTTTGTTTCGATTTTCATATAAACTACCTCTTTACTATGATTTAACACAGAAGAATCTCCATTCATTGTAGCATGCAGAAGCCTGTCGGTCAAGGCAGTTCGGTTGAACAAACGGCGATATCATGGTATGATAGAGGCAGTACGAAGGGAGGCAAACCGCATGAAGGATCTGCTCATTACTCTGCTGAATACAGCGTTCTGGGTCGGACTGCATTTCGGTACGGCTGGCGTATTCTGCGCTCTGCCGAAGGACGTGCAGACACGGTGGTTCGACCCAAACCGGCGCTTTTTCACGGTTTCCGATTGGGAAATGCGGTTTTTCCGCAAGATCGGTCTGCCGAAATGGAAGGACCGGCTGCCGCAGTTTAATCCCGAATTTGACAAGCGGCACCTCAAATCCGGGCGGGATACGGCATACCTCGACCGTTTTCTGTTCATCACCTGCCGTGCGGAGGTGATTCATTATGTGATCGGCGTGCTCGGCTGGGTATCGCTCGTTTTTTGTCTGCTGAGCGCCGACCGGACGGCGTGGCTCATCCGGTATGCGGTCATTGCGCTTGCGATTCAGCTGGCGAACCTGCCGTTCGCATGGATTCAGCGGTATAACCGGAAACGCCTGCTGCGGGTACGCAAAAGACTTTAATTCTGGATAGAAATTTGATATAATATAAAGATAGCATAAGGATAATCAAGGAGATTTTGCAATATGACTGACGAAAAAATTGCACGCATCAACGCACTTGCCAAAAAAGCCAAGACCGAAGGACTGACCGACGCAGAGAAGAAGGAGCAGCAGGAGCTCCGCGCGGAGTACGTTGCCGATTTCCGCAAGAGCCTGAAGGCACAGCTGGACAACACGGTGGTTATCAATCCGGACGGCAGCTCGTACAAGCTGAAGCAGGACAAAAAGTGATGCAGCTGCCCGAACACGCGGCGCACGCCATCCGGCAATTAGAGCGTGCCGGATTTGAGGCGTGGGTGGTCGGCGGCTGCGTGCGCGACAGCCTGCGCGGAGTCGAACCGCACGACTGGGACTTGTGTACGTCCGCCTCTCCGGCGGAGATGCAGGCTGTGTTCGCGGACGCGCGTGTGCTCACCACCGGACTCAGGCACGGCACGCTGACCGTACTCACGGACGGCGGCCCGCTCGAGATTACCACCTACCGCACGGAGGGCGGCTACTCGGACGGACGGCATCCGGACGGCGTGCGCTTTGTCACCGACATCCGTGAGGATTTGGCACGCCGGGATTTTACGGTCGGTGCGATGGCGTGGCACCCGGAACGCGGTCTGTGCGACCCGTTCGGCGGGCAAACCGACCTCAAATACGGCGTTCTGCGCGCGGTCGGTGATGCAGACACCCGATTTCAGGAGGACGCGCTGCGCATCCTGCGCGGACTGCGGTTCGCGTCCAAGCTGGGATTCGCCATCGAGCCGGAAACCGCCGCTGCCATGCGGCGGCAGGTGCATCGCCTGCACTGCATTGCCGCCGAGCGCATCCGCGAGGAGCTGACCGGTCTGCTGTGCGGCCGCTATGTGCAGCGCACACTGATGACTTACGCCGACCTTATCACCTCTGCCCTGCCCGAGCTGGCGCCCATGCTGGGCTGTCAGCAGCAGAATCCGCACCACCTGTACGATGTGTGGGAGCACACCGTACGCGCGGTCGGTCAGGTGCCGGACGAGCCGGTGCTCCGGTGGGCGATGCTGCTGCACGACAGCGGCAAACCGGCCTGCAAGACCGTGGACGAGCAAGGCATCGGGCATTTCCGGGGACATCCCAAGATCAGCCGAGAGATTGCGGAGCGCGTTGTTGCGCGCCTGCGGTTTTCGACCGAGGACACCGAGCGCATTCTCCTGCTGGTCGAGCGGCACGACACACCGCTCGGCGACAACGAAAAGCTGGTGCGGCGCAGCCTGTCGCGCATCGGAGAGGCGCGGTTCCGCGACCTGCTGGCGATCAAAAAAGGCGATGCGGTCGGTCAGGGCACCAGCCGCGACTATGTGGCGCAGCTGTTTGAGACCGAAGCGCTGCTGAACCGCGTACTCGCGCAGGAGCAATGCTTCTCGCTGCGGCAGCTTGCCGTAAACGGAACCGATTTACAGGCGCTTGGTCTGCGCGGCAGGCCGGTCGGTGAAATGCTGCACGCCCTGCTGGATGCCGTGATAGACGGTCAGACCGACAATCGACGGGATATGCTTCTGCGGCTTGCCCGCACCCGAATGGAGGAACAACATGTCAAATAAAGAGATTTTCATCGAAACCTACAACAAAAACATCCATCGTCCGGGCGCGGAAAAGTTGCTTGCATGGCTCGAGGGCACGGATTTCTTCACGGCTCCCGCGTCCACGCGGTTCCACGCTGCGTATGAGGGCGGTCTGCTCGACCACTCACTCAACGTGTACAACGTGCTGATCTCCAAGCATTTCAATCCCGAAACCGACGATCTGGAAAGCTACACCATCGTTTCGCTCCTGCACGATCTGTGCAAGGCCGGTTTCTACAAGACCGAGCTCCGCAACCGCAAAAACGACCGCGGCGAGTGGGAAAAGGTGCCGGTTTACGCAGTAGACGACCAGTTTCCGTATGGTCACGGCGAAAAATCCGTGTTCCTGATCGAGCGGTTCATGCGGCTGCGCACGGAGGAGGCCATCGCCGTGCGCTGGCACATGGGTGGCTTTGACGAGTCGGTCAAGGGCGGCAGCTTCGCACTCGCGCACGCGTTCGAGAAGTACCCGCTTGCCGTAAAGCTGCACCTTTCCGATCTGGAAGCGACCTATCTGCACGAAAGCCGAGGAGAATGAGCATGAAAACCAGAGAATTTTCCATCTCGACCGATCACGAGGGCATGTACAATATCACCGCCAGATTGCGTGAAGTCATCCGCGAAAGCGGCGTGCAGAGCGGCCTTGCCGTGGTGTACTGCCCGCATACGACCGCCGGTATCACCATCAACGAAAACGCTGACCCGGATGTGCAGCACGACCTGCTGCTCGGTCTGCGCGAGGCGTTTCCCGACCGACACGAGTTCCGGCATGCCGAGGGCAATTCGACCGCGCACCTCAAGTGCAGCTATGTCGGCCCGAGCCAGACCGTGCTCATCGAGGACGGCAAGCCTATCCTCGGCATCTGGCAGGGCGTGTATTTCTGCGAGTTCGATGGTCCGCGCCATCGCCGCTACTATATTAAGGTGATGGCAGATAATTAACTTGCACTTGCTTTTCCGCTCTGCTATAATAAAGTCAAACATACTCTAAAAAGGAAGATATTCTCATGGAAGCACTGGAATGTATCAAAACCCGCCGAAGCATCCGCAAGTTCACCGAGCAGCCTGTGACCGAGGACGAGGTTCGTCAGGTCGTTGAAGCTGCTGCCTTTGCGCCGAGCTGGAAGAATACGCAGATCGCGCGCTACATCGTTGTGACCGACAAGGAAAAGAAGGACAAGCTGGCGGACGACTGCATGCTGGACTTCGCCTTCAACCAGAAGACCACGCACGGTGCACCGGCACTGGTCGTGCTGACCATGATCAAGGGTCGCTCGGGCTACGAGCGCGACGGCTCGTTCAGCACCCCGCTTGCTGCCCACTGGCAGTCCTTTGACGCGGGCGTTGCCGCGCAGACCTTCTGCCTGTCCGCGCATGCGCTCGGTCTCGGTACGGTCATCATGGGCATTTACGATCCCGCCGAGGTTGCCAAGGTCGTGGAAATCCCCGAGGGTCAGGAAGTGGCCGCGCTCATCGCGCTCGGTCATCCGGCACAGGACCCGCAGGCGCCGGCGCGTAAGGATGTCGATACGCTGCTGCGATTTGAGTAAAAGTGCATACTTTGAGCACCGTGGAAGCAATTCTGCGGTGCTTTTCTTTTCTCGGCACAAGGTGACCAGGGCACACGAACTGCCGCAGGCGGGTTCGCCCCTGACGGGCGGCTCCTTTTCTGCATCGGCTGCGCGGGGCACGCGAACTGCCGCAGGCGGGTTCGCCCCTGACGGGCGGGGAGTCTTTTGCTGAACCTCAGCGGGGGATTCGCCGTCTGCGGACGGCGGGAATGTGCCGCGCCCCGCGGCGGGGGCAAAAAGGAAGGACAACCTGCGGTTTTCCTTCCTCTTTGAACTCCTACCTTTCCCTTGTTAGATAGTCTGGCGCAAACCAGAGACCGGCGACCGCTTCGAAAAGGGGTACGGCAGAGGATTTTTTCTTCCGTGTTTTTCTCAACCTGTTCGCAGTACCAGATACATTACTGCCACACAGACCGGAAAGTCTACGCAGGCGCGACATGCCCGTGTCGCGCAACTCGTTAGTCTGGAGATTACAGACAGCACCTACGAAGATAAATTGTATCTAATAGATAGATTCGCAGGTGCCGGGCGGTATAACGCGCAAAAAAATTGGGCGGCACTGTCATGCCGCCCTCTGCGTGGAGCTAATCTTATGTGTAGCAGTACGCTGTCTGTGAACTGCGAAAAGGTGGAGAAAGACACGCAACGGTAACCCGACTGCCGTTCCCCATTTTCGCAGCGGTCACATGTCGGCAATCTGCGCCAGACTCTCCAAGGGAAAAGGGGAGATTTACAAGAGGGTGGAAAACCGCAGGTTGTCTACCCTCTTGTACGCCCGCGCGGCGTCAGCGCACTCCCCGCCGCGGGGCGCGGCAAATCCCCCGCCGTCCGCAGACGGCGAATCCCCTCGCTTAAAGTAAGCGAAAAACTCACAAATCCTGAATATTCATCTTCTCGATCTGCTTTTTGCGGTTCATCCCTCTGCGGCAGAGGAAGTAGATCACCAGCAGCACGATAGTCGGCAGCAGCGTGAGGAACACGCGCAGGATGACGTTCAAACAGCCCGCCGCAAGCGTTTCCGCACAGAAAAACGCGACTGCCACTACGTTCGGCAAGACGAATAGCTCGCCCAGAAATAGAATGCCCGGCAGAACGAGTCCCGGCACTTTGCTCTCTCGTCTGGAAAGATATACCTCGAGTGCGATGACACCCACGCTCACGAGCAGCAAAATCACGCACGCGATAATGATGGTTTTGGTTGCAATCAGCATTATTTGTTCCCCTCTCTCAGCTTTTTGTACTCGTCGATGAGCAGCTTCGCCGTGTCAAAATCCAGCTTGTCCTTGACCGCAAGACGCTTGATGAGCGCGATATACGGCTCCTCGTCTGCCTGCTCGCCAAGCCTGATCTTCTGTATCAGACGGTCCAGACGCAGGCGCACGGTCGGGTAGGTCACACCGTAAATGCCCGCGACCTCCTTGAGCGAACCCGACGCCAGCACGAATTTTTTGATGAACGACACGTCCTCCTCGTCCAGCGATGCAAGCCACTCCGGCATTACCTCGATTGCCACGGCTATCACTTCCTTTCATTGTAACTTCATTATAATATTAAATTATATTAAAGTCAATCTTTAATTTTATCAAAGTTCGGAAATGAAAAACGGCACACCGGAGATTCTCTCCGGTATGCCGTTTGCTGTTTCTTACTTACTTTTCTACTCGTTTCTGGAACGCCAGACGCTCTCCGCGCCCGTTTTCCAGCTCAATGACACCGCAATAGGTATAGCCGAGCTTGTTCAGCAGGCCCTGCATAGGCTTGTTGTTCGCGTGCGTGTCGATGCGGATGTTGCCGCACTGCTCCATGCACCAGTTCATGCAGAACGAAGCCGCGCCGTGCGTGCCCTTAGCCGCCGCGATACGGTGGACAACGCCGTACGGCGCATCGTCCAGCCAGGCGCCGCCGCGAATGACGCGATAGGTCGGCTCGCCGTCGGTCGTAAACGCAAAGGTCGCTGCGATTTTGCCGTTGTCCTCGCAGACATAGCTGCGGTGCAGTGCAAGATCCTTGTCCAGCATTTCCCGCGTCGGGAATCTGTCTCCCCACTGATCGGGATTGCCGTTTTCGCGCATAAATGCCCGCGCGTCCGCAAAAATTTCCTGCATCGCCGGAAGATCCTCCGGCCGGGTGTGTCGAATCTGCATTGTTATTCCTCCTTCACCCATTCCGCGCAGAGCGCCTGCCAGCGGTTGATATGCCGGTCGGGCACGCGCCCTTTCATCGGATCGGCTGTCTCCAAATCCGCGAGCGCGAGTCCGTGCACGCCGTGCGGGAACAGGTGCAGCTCGTGGCTGATGTTCTCTCGGCGCAAAGCCGCCTCGAGCAGCAGTGTGTTCTCGACCGGAACGGTCGCGTCCGTCAGGGTGTGCCACAAAAACGTGCGCGGCATGTGCGCGGAAACCAGCGTTTCGAGCGAAAACCTCTGCTGTTCCGCAGCATTTTCGCCTGCCAGACGCACAAAGCTGCCGCGATGCGCATACACTCCCGCCGAGACCACCGGATAGCACAGCACTGCCGCATTCGGTCGGTGCGCCTGCAGATCCGTGCCCGCAGGAAACCAGTCTGTGTCGTGCCACGTCGCCGCCAGCAGTCCCGCCAGATGGGCGCCCGCCGAAAATCCGCCGACCGCAATGCGGTCTGCCGCGATGCCGAGCTGTGCCGCATGTTCTCTCACCCAGGCGACAGACGCGGACAGCGTGTGCAGCGGCTTCACGCCAAGCGGCACCTCCGTGCAGTCGTACTCGAGCACGAACGCTTCCACGCCGTCCCGCGCGAATGCACGCGCGACCGGTGCACCCTCCCGGATGGAGCAGTATTCGTAGCCGCCGCCCGGGCACAGGATGAGCGCAGGCTTATTCCATCCGACCGGTGCCGGAAAATGTGTCAAAACGCCGTGATCGAGCCGCAAAACCTCTTTCATCGCGCACCTCACACGTTGTAGCGGTTGCGGATATCAATGCACGCAAGAATGCGGTCGGTCTCCGGCTTTTCGCCTGCCAGCAGATAGTCCATGAGCAGCTCGATCGGACGCGCCCCCTGCAGGGCGGCATCCTGATCGATCAGGAAGTCGATAAGTCCGCGGCGGACATTCTCCGCATTTGCCGGAATCAAATCGTGGCAGATCAGGTGCACCTTGCCCTGTAAACCCAGTTCACGCAGCGCGTCGCACGCGCCGAGCTGACCGTTTACCGAAACGTACACACCGCGCAGCGACGGATGCTCCTTCACGGCGCGGCACACAATATCATGCGCCAGCTGCTGATCGTCCCCGCAGGTCTGCGGCGGCAGCAGGCTCAAACCGGGGAAATTTGCGGCAGCCTCGGTCTGAAAGCCGTCCACGCGCTGCTGATGTGACCAGTTGTTTTCCTGACCGGCAACCAACAGGACTTCCCCGTGACCGGCGAGCAGCAGGTCCATCAGACCGGCGCTCATGCGTCCGCACGCAAAATTGTCCACGCCGACATAGCACAGGCGGCCCGAGTCCGGCAGATCCGAGTTGAAGGTAACGACCGGCATGCGCCCGGACAGCTCCTGAATACGGGCGCGTATCCGCTCGTCCTCCGCCGGAGAAAGCGCGATGCCCTGCACGCCTGCCTCGAGCAGCTCGTCGATCACGTCCAGCTGCTGCTGTGCATCGATGCCCTCAAGCGGCCGCACGAGAACCTCTGCGCCGGTGGTGGTAAAGTGCGCCGATGCGCGTTCGATCTCCTCAAATACCGTGTGCATGAACATGGTCTCGACCGACTGGACGATCACGCCAATCCTGATCGGATTTTTCGCGCGTGCCAGCATGCGTCCCGCACGGTTCGGGCGGTAGCCTCGCTCTGCCGCAATGCGGCGCACGCGTGCCGCAACCTTGGGATCGACGCGTCCTCTGTCGTTAAGTGCCCGATCCACCGTGCCGCGTGAAACGCCCGCCAGCGCAGCGATCTCTGCCAAAGTGACTGCCATGAATTTTCGCTCCTACATACCGCGTTGCGCGGTGTCATTCCAAAGGCACCACCACACAATTTGACTGCGGTGCTTTGTGGAAATTTTGCGCTCTGACTTTGTTACGATTTCTTGCAATACATCAAGTATTGCTGCGAAACCGTGCCGCGTCAGAACACAAACTTTACTCACAAATCACTCTTGTCCAATTATGTGGTGTTACCTTTTTATTTTACACGTTTTGAACGAAAATTGCAAATGCAAATCAGTAAAATCGGTCAGTCGTCCAGCAGTTCGCCCTTGATGGAAATGGTCTTCACCTGCCACGGCAGCAGCTTGCCGCAGTTCTGCAGCGCGGTGCGGACGGCGTATTCCAGTCCGCCGCAGCACGGCACCTCCATGCGGACAACGGTTACGCTTTTGATGTTGTTCTGACGGAGGATTTCGGTCAGCTTCTCGCTGTAATCCACATCATCCAGCTTGGGACAGCCGACGAGCGTTACCTTCCCCCGGATAAAATCCTGATGGAAGTTTGCGTACGCGTAAGCGGTGCAGTCCGCCGCGATGAGCAGGTTTGCGCCGTCAAAATAAGGCGCATTCACCGGCACGAGCTTGATCTGCACCGGCCACTGGCGCAGCTGGCTCGGCATCGGAATGAACGAGGCCGGCTGATTGACCGGGGCGTGTTCAATGCTCCGCGCCATGCTGCCCGGGCATCCGGTATGCGGCTGAGATTTTGCCTGCATATTGGCCTGCACAGCGGCTTCGTCATAAGCGGCGGCTTCGCGCTCGACGAACGAGATGGCGCCGGTCGGGCAGACCGGCAGGCAGTTGCCGAGGCCGTCGCAGTAGTCGTCGCGGAGCAGAGTGGCCTTGCCGTCCACCATGCCGATGGCGCCCTCGTGGCAGGCGTGGGCACACAGGCCGCAGCCGTTGCATTTTTCTTTGTCGATTTCGATAATTTTGCGAATCATAGTGTTTTCTCCTTATATATCCTGTTTCTTGTCTTGAGATGGTTCCGCTGGGGCCAGCGGGGGCCGCCTACCCGGCGGGGGCACAAGAGGGTAGACACCTGCGGTTTCCACCCTCTTGTGAATCTCCCCTTTTCCCTTGGAGAGTCTGGCGCAGATTGCCGACATGTGACCGCTGCGAAATAAGGGAACGGCAGAGGATTTTTTCTTCCGTGTCTTTCGCAACCTGTTCGCAGGGTCAGATACCGTTCTGCTACACAGGTCGGCTACTTCCAGCAGGCGCGGCATAACCGTGCCGCGCAATTCGTTAGTCTGGAGTTTGCGGACAGCACCTACGAATTAAGCGTTTGGTGCAATTTATCCTCGCAGGTGCCGTGCGTTACAACGTGCCAAAGAGTTGCGCGACACTGTTATGTCGCGCCTGCGTAGAGTAAACTACATGTGTAGCAGAACGGTATCTGCCCCTGCGAATAGGTTGCTCAAGAGGACGGACTCCGAAGGTAGTTCGTCCGTAGCAGAGAAAAAATCCTCTGCCGTTCTCCTTTTTCGGAGCGGTCACATGTCGGCAATCTGCGCCAGATTAGGAAGCAAGGGAAAGGCAGGAGTTCAAAGAGGAAGGAAAACCGCAGGTTGTCCTTCCTTTTTGCCCCCGCGCGGCGGGCGCCGCGACGTTCCCGCCGCCCGCAGGCGGCGAATCCCCCGCTGAGGGTCAGCGAAAAACTTCCCGCCCGTTAGGGGCGAACACGCTCACGCAGTTCGTGTGCCCCGGTCAGCCGGTGCAGGAAAAAGAGCCGCCCCGTCAGGGCGAACCGCCTGCGCGGTTCGTGTGTCCCGCTTGACTTTACGCTCATATCTTACTATACTGAGAAGGCAAAGTATGTTGTCCCAACAACAAAACAGGAGGAAATATGAACCTGTCCATTCTTGCGCGCTGCGGTCTGTTCCGCGGCATTGAAACCGCAGAATTATCCCCGCTTTTACGCCGTCTGCACGCCTGCACGCGTGAATTCGATAAATTTCAGCCGATTTACCGTGTCGGCGATACCGCGCATGCGCTGTGCATTCTGCTCTCGGGCGGCGTGAATATCGAGCGCTGCGACGCATGGGGCCACAAGACGCTGCTCGATCACATTACGCCCGGTTCGGTATTCGCTGAAACGTACGCCTGCGTCCCCGGCACGCCCATGATGGTCTCCGCAGTGGCAGACGAGCCGTCCGAGGTGCTGTTCCTGCCGAGCGAAACACTGCTCTCCTCTGCCGCGCAGGACAGCGCGCACAGTGTGCTTTTACGCAACCTTCTGGACGTCACCGCGCAGAAAAACCTGCTTTTGACGCGAAAAATCTTCCACACAAGTCCGAAATCCATGCGCGGCAAGCTGCTGTCGTACCTGTCCGCACAGGCGGTGCAGCACGGCTCGGACACGTTCGACATTCCGTTCGACCGCCAGCAGCTGGCCGACTACCTCGGCGTGGACCGCAGTGCGCTGTCCGCCGAGCTGAGCCGCATGCAGCGCGACGGACTTATCGCATACAAAAAGAGCCATTTTGTGCTCAACCATTCCCAATCTGATGAATAATCCACCCTGTTAAGGAGGTTTTTGTTATGAACTGCAAACCCTATATCCGCGCACATGCGGACGAACTGCTGGAGAGTCTTGCCGCGCTCGTGCGCATCCCGAGCGTAGAAGGCGTGCCGGAGGAGCATGCGCCGTTCGGCCGTGAGCCTGCCCGTGCGCTGCACGAAACACTTGCGCTCTGCGAAAAGCTGGGCTTCCGGACCGGCAATATGGACGACCGTGTCGGCTGGTGCGAGTACGGCGAGGGCGAGGAAATGGTGGCTGTGCTCGGTCATCTGGACGTTGTGCCCGCCGGTGACGGCTGGACCGAGACTGAGCCGTTTTCCGGCGAGATCAAAAACGGCCGTATTTACGGACGCGGCACGATGGACGACAAGGGCCCGATGGTGGCGGCCATCTACGCGCTGGCGGCGCTCAAGGATGCCGGATTTGCCCCCTCCAAGCGCATTCGTCTGCTGTTCGGCACCAACGAGGAAACCGGCTGCGGCGATATGTCGTGGTACGTTTCGCATGGCGGTGAGCTGCCGGTGTACGGCTTCACGCCGGACGGCGAATACCCGATCATCAACGGCGAAAAGGGCATTCTCAACGGCACTTACAGCCGAAAGCTGCACCAGACCGGCGAATACCGCCTGACAAAGTTCGAGGGCGGCGCAGCCTCCAACATCTCGCCCGCGTATGCGGCGGCGGAGCTGAAATGTCCGGCGGACGCGGCTGCCAAAATCTCGGCGGACAAGGTAACCGCCACGCCGATCGAGGGCGGCATCCGCGTGGAAGCCGAGGGCATTGCCGTTCACGGCTCGACCCCGGAGCAGGGCGAAAATGCCATCGGACGGCTGGCGCAGGCACTCAATCAGCTGCCGCTGACCGGCGAGCTTGGCGACTGCATGGCATTTGTGGCAGAGCGCATCGGCATGGAGGTACACGGTGAGTCCCTCGGTCTCGCCATGCGCGATGAGCTGTCCGGCCCGCTGACGCTCAACCTCGGCGTGGCAAACTTTGAGCAGGAAACGCTGTCGCTCGTTTTCTCGGTGCGCTACCCGGTCACCCTGAAATACGAGCGCGTGTACCCGCGTCTGTCGCGCGGCTTCACGCTCGGCGGCTTTACCGAAACCGAAATGACGCACGCGGCGGCCATTTACATGCCGCCCGAAAGCGAACTCATCCGCAGACTGTCCAAGGTATATGAGGAGCAGACCGGCGAGAAGGCGGAGCTGAAGAGCATCGGCGGCGGCACCTATGCCAAGTCCATGCCGAACCTTGTCGCATTTGGCCCGATCTTCCCCGGCGATGAGGTGCGCGAGCACAAGCCGGACGAGTACATGGAGATCGAGCGCGTGCTGCAGAACGCGGAAATCATCGCGGCGGCAATGTACGAACTGTCAAAGTAAGGAGATTGTATGAGCAGAGAAACAAATATGACGGTCGGCCGTCCGACAAAACTTATTCTCGGACTGGCCGTACCGCTGATTTTGACAAATGTCGGTCAGCAGCTGTACACAGTCGCAGACGCGTCCATCGTCGGGCGCGGTGTCGGTGTGGAGGCACTGGCCGCACTCGGCGCGACCGACTGGCTGTACTGGCTGGTGCTGTGGACCGTGCAGGCCATGACGCAGGGCTTTTCCGTGCTCGTGTCGCAGACCTTCGGCTCGAACGATAAGAAGGGACTGCGCAAGGCCATCACCATGTCCGTGCTGCTGTGCGCGGCAGTCGGCATCCTGCTGACCGTGGTGTTCGTGTCCTCGGCAGGCTGGCTGCTGCACCTGCTGGACACGCCCGAGAACATCTATGACGGCGCGCACATTTATTTAACCATGATGTATGCGGGCACGCTCATCACGATGGCGTACAACATGGCAGCGGCGATTCTCCGCGCACTCGGAGACGGCAAAAGTCCGCTTATTGCCATGTTTACTGCCGGATGTCTGAACATTGTGCTCGACCTGCTGTTCGTTATCCGCTTCGGCTGGGGCATTCCGGGCGCTGCCGCCGCGACACTGCTCGCGCAGCTGTTTGCATTCGCGTACTGCGTCATTGCGCTGCGGAAAATCCCGGATGTGTCCGTCGAAAAGCCGGACTGGCAGCCGAACGGCAGTGTGATCCGGCGGCTGTGCCACCTTGGTCTGCCGCTCGCGCTGCAGCATTTCGTCATCGTCATCAGCGGCATCATCATGCAGGCGGTTATCAACACCTGCGGCTTTGTGTTCCTCGCGGGCTTCACCGCGACCAACAAGCTGCACGGCCTGATGGACTGCTCCGCGTCCGCGTTCGGCTACGCCGCCTCGACCTACACCGGCCAGAACTGGGGCGCAAACCGGCTTGACCGCGTGCGGATGGGTGTCCGCTCGACGCTTGTGCTGGCGCTCAGCTTTTCCGCGCTGCTGGCGGCGGGCATGATCCTGTTCGGCCGTCACGTTGTCGCGCTGTTCATCTCCGCGGATGCCGCCAACGCCGCCGAGGCGCTGTCGGTCGCGTACGATTATCTGGTCGTCATGAGCACGTTTTTGCTGTCCGCCTATGTGCTGCACACCTACCGCTCGGCCCTGCAGGGCATGGGCTTTACGACCGCGCCCATGCTCTCCGGTCTGACCGAGTTCGCAGGTCGTGTGGGTGCATCGCTGCTGCTGACCAAGGTCATCGGCGAGCGCGGTCTGTTCTACACGGACGCGGCCGCGTGGACATTCGCAGCGGTATTCCTTGCGGCATCGTACTATATCCAGCTGCTTATCATCCGAAAAAAGGGTCTGACCTATCAAAACACCAAGTAACAAAAAGAGGCTGTAAGAGATACTTACAGCCTCTTTTGCACCTATTCGCCGTAGATTCCGGCGCGGTCGTTGATAACCAGCGTGCGGAGCAGCTCTTCGGTCAGGTCGAGTTTTCCGTGCTCATCGCCAAGCAACCAGCCCTTGCGCGTCAGCTTCTCGACAGTCGGCTTCGCCCACGCGGGAACGGCGGAAACGCTGTTGTACGTCCTGCGGGTGCTCTCGATGATCTTCTTTACCTCGGCTTCGGTCATGTCAGGTTCCTCCTTTTTCTGTAACCCCTGCTTGAATGCTGTCCACGCGGATGCGCTCTCGACGAACGGCGCAGGACAGTTTTTGTGCGTAACATCGTAGTGGCGCACAACATTTTCGATTGGAATACCGTACTTTGTCATCAAACCTCGCACAAGCGTCTGTGCTCGGCGCACGGTCTCGGGCATAAAGTAGAATTTCTCGCCGTTTTTGCGGCTGCACAGCTCAATGCCGATGCTGTTCGCGTTGCGGCAGTACGGATGAAAATAGGTGCCGCGCGTGCCGCAGTGCCATGCAATATCCGCGTCGCGGACCGACTGCCAGACCTCGTTTTCGTCCACAAAATAGTGCGCTGAGGTCGAAATCTCCGCCCGAGCGAAGTAATCCGCGTTGTTTTTCGCGGTATCGCCGTCGTTCGCCGTAAAGTGAATCACCAGATAGCGGATATCCTCCTTTCCGCGTGCGGCTCGGCGGTAGTTGCCGCTGTGCGCCTGTTTGAATGCAATGTTCATCATTGCGTCACCTCCTTCAACCCTATGCCGGATGGAGGCGAAAATTGACCGTGAATGGTCAACTTTTTGAAAATTTTCGAGAAATTTTTCTGCACCGATCGTGTAGGGCACTCGAACTGCGTAAGCGGGTTCGCCCTTTCCAGGCGGCAGGTTTTTTCAGCACCGGCTGACTGGGGTACTCGAACTGCGTCAGCGGGTTCGCCCCTGACGGGCGGCAGTTTTTTTTGCTGAACCTCAGCGAGGGGATTCGCCGTCTGCGGACGGCGG
>NZ_JAQEHY010000011.1:0-303 GCF_027665985.1 Butyricicoccus sp. AM78-15b2TA | reverse complement strand
TCGCCGTCTGCGGACGGCGGGAACGTCGCGGCGCCCGCCGCGGGGGCAAAAAGGAAGGACAACCTGCGGTTTTCCTTCCTCTTTGGACTCCTACCTTTCCCTTGCTTCCTAATCTGGCGCAGATTTCCTATATGTGACCGCTCCGAAAAGGGGAACGGCAGTCGGGTTACCTCAGCGTGTCTTTCTCCGCCTTTTCGCAGTTCACAGACAGCGTACTGCTACACATGCGGTTTACTTCCAGCAGAGCGCAGCATAGCAGTGCCGCGCAAATCCTTGGCACGTTGTAACGCACGGCACCTGCGA
>NZ_JAQEHY010000010.1:0-113799 GCF_027665985.1 Butyricicoccus sp. AM78-15b2TA | reverse complement strand
AGAATCTGTGCAGCGTACTGACGCGGCAGAGCAGCGTTCAGGTCGGTGTCAACGTCCTCGAACAGGTTGTTCAGCTGGCCGTACTTCATGGTGTTCTGAGCCCAAGCTGCGCCGGTCAGGCCAGCCTTCTGAGCATTGTAGCCAGCAGCTACCAGTACCATCTTTGCAGCCTCGAGACCGGTTACGGTATCGTTCGGAGCAAACTTGGTTACAGACTTACCAGCGATGATGCCGGTGTTCTGCAGGTAACGTACGTAGCCCTGTGCCCAAGCTGCGGTCGGCAGATCGGTAAACTTGGTCGGCAGGGAGGTGTAGGCCTTGGCATTGTCATTGCCGCCATTCATGATCGTAAAGATCATCTTTGCCATCTGAGCACGGGTAACGGTGGTGTTCGGCTTGAAAGAGCCGTCTTCGTAACCCTGAATTACGCCCAGAGAAGAGAGCATGTCTACAGCGGTGGTTGCCTTGATGTCAGCCTTGTCGCTGTAAGACGCTGCACCAGCGAACATGGTGAATGCACAAGCAAACGCCAGTACCAGTGCAAGAACCTTTTTGAGATTCTTCATAGGGGTTTTCCTCCTTAAAAAATTTTGTACGAGTTCTCACTCGTCGTTAAGTATATTACCATAGTCAAACACAGGGGTCAAGCGCAGTTTGCCATCCGTAACATGAATGTAACATTACCTGTAATGTTACATTTATGTGTGTTACACTTTTCCCCCGTTCTCCCGCAGAGCAACCACCATCATATAATAAGGTATCCCTTCCTTCCATAGCAACTGATGTTGCAAATTTTCCTGTTTCCGCTTATACGGAATATGCTTTATAACGCAATTAAAAAGTAGCGTTGCCACACTCAGGTTTGGCACCACAAGGCTCTATCCCGGCCTTATGTCGGGATATCTTTGTATTATAGGAGAATTTTCTATGAATTATCGAATTGGTTTATATCTGGACAATGATAAAATAAAGAGTGGAACCTTTGAGATCTCTACACTCGATAAACACTATATTCGTACATCGATTCCTTTCTATAGTCTTCGCTCACTATATAAGTGCGAAGTCGATCCTCTTGGAAAGATACGCAAAATCACAAGTCCTGAAAAACGCATGACCTTTCATCTCAAATAATCCACACAGAAAAAGACCTGTACACAACGTACAGGTCTTTTCCCATTCAAGAACTCTGGAATTTCCCATTTCTTTATCATTAACGCAATTAAAAAAGCAGGGGAGCCACAGTCTTAAAAAATTTTGTATCCATAGTATAACATAAAATACCCTATGTGCGCAAGCATACTCACCTACTCTTGCGACATTACAGTACTAAAAATAATTGCAAATGCACCCACTCGGCTCACTTGACAATAGTTTCGCTGTTACTGAATTTAAACACCGTCATAAACAGGATTTTTATGTCAAAAAGCAGTGTCCAGTTCTCAATATAGTAAATATCATGCTCAATCCGTCCTTGAATCGACGTATCACCGCGGAAACCGTTCACCTGCGCCCAGCCGGTGATGCCCGGCCGCACCTGATGCTTGACCATATACAGCGGCACGCTTTCCTTAAACTGGTTTACAAAATACGGCAGTTCCGGCCGCGGTCCGACCAGACTCATATCGCCCATCAGCACGTTGAAGAACTGTGGTAGCTCATCGATCGAAAACTTACGGATGAATGAGCCGAACTTGGTCTTGCGCGGATCACTGTTGGTACTCCATCCGGTATTCTGTTTATCATTCACGCGCATAGAGCGGAATTTGTACATATAAAACGGCTTTTTATTCAATCCCACACGTTCCTGCTTGAACAGGATCGGGCCTGGTGAGGACAGCTTAACACCAATCGCTGCGAACAGCATAATAGGCGATGTGCACACGATCAACAGCAGCGAGCCAACAATATCCACCGCCCGCTTCAGGAACGCGTTGCCGATATTATCCAGCGGTATATGACGCAGGTTGACCAGCGACACGTCCCCCACCTCGTCGATCGACGGACGCGACGGCATATACTTATTGTAAAACGGGATAAGCGACATTTTCACGCCGTTTTTCTCACTGCTCGCAATAATGCTCTGCAGATACGGGTACTCGTCCGCCTCCAGTGCAATGACCACCTCATCCGGTGCGGCATGCTCGAGCACATGTGCCAGCGCATCGTATGTACCGCGATAGGCAATGCCCGGCATGCAGTCGCGCGGTGCAAGATAGCTGTCCACGCAGAAGCCCAGCGTGCGGTCGTTCTGCACCGCACGGCAGTACGCCTGCGCCTGTTCCCCACAGCCGATCAGCAGCACATGCTTCAGATTATAGCCGTGCTCACGGAACGAACGCAGCAGCCGTCGCAGAAACCATCGTTTGACCGCCACCGCGATCGTTGCCAGCGCAAAGAACACAAACAGCGTCCAACGCGACAGGTGAAACTGCTTGAACGCAAAGAAAAATGCCAGCAAAATACCGAAAATGATGGTGTTGCTCCGCAGCAGCAGGCTGAACTCCTGCAAAAAGTTTTTGGCGCGGAACGAATCATACAGTCCCATCAGACCGTACAGCAGCCAGAACAGCGGCGAAACACACAGCACCGCCATCAGATAATACGACAAGCCGATGTGCCCGGGCATGCCGTGGAACAGCGTAAAACGGATAAAATATGCAAGGATCATGCAGGGGAAAAGAATCAACACGTCAGTCAATCCGTTGATTTGATTGAGTGTCCGCTGGTTTTCTTTGATCAACCTTGGTTCCTCCTATTATATGTAATCGATACCAATTTTATAAGTTTATCACATCCGGCATAATTTTACCACCTGTAAACGACTTTTCTCGCCAAATAAATTCTCTCCAGCAAGACGATAATATCTCACCAAACCTTGACAAAACAGGCGTTTCGGAGTAATATTTTGCTATAAATACGTGCGCAGGCGGCGTAAGTTGCCTGCGTTTTTCTCTGAAAGCAGGTCACACTGTGAACGGTAACAAAAAGCTACTATATATTGCCTCATCATTTGGGCATTTAGCGTCCTTTCATCAGCCTTATACCGAGTGGTTGGCACAACAGGGTTATGAGGTTCATGCGGCAGCTGGCGGCGAGCAGCGTGCATTGCGCGGTGTCAGCCGATACATTCCGTTGCCGTTTGAAAAAAGCATGTTCTCGCCGCGCAACTTTGCGGCAGTCTTGCAGCTCCGCTCCCTGCTGCGGCGTGAAAATTACGCCATGATCAGCCTGCACACCTCGCTTGCCGCGTTCTTTGCGCGTCTGGCGGTGCAGCTTTTGCCGAAAAGGCAGCGTCCCGTGGTGATGAACACCGCACACGGCTATCTGTTTGATGACAGCACTCCCTTGCTCAAACGCACGCTACTGCTCAGCGCCGAGCGCATGACCGCGCCTGTCACCGACTGGCTGCTGACCATGAACCGGCAGGACGAGCAGATCGCCAGGCGCTACCGGCTCGGACGGCACATCGTCCCGACCCCGGGCATGGGCATTGCACTCACGCGGTTCTCCCCTCCCTCACAGGAGGAAAAACGCGCCCTGCGCCGTGCGATGGAACTGCCTGAAAACGCACTCGTGCTCATCTACGCGGCGGAGTTTTCCGGCCGCAAGAACCAGAAAATGCTCATCCGCGCCATGCCTGAGCTGCCGAACGCCGTACTCCTTCTGCCCGGCCGCGGTGCACTGCTCGATGATTGCCGCACACTCGCGCAGCAAAAGGGCGTTGCCGACCGCGTTCGCTTCCCCGGATTTACGTCCAACATCGAGCAGTACTACCGTGCTGCCGACCTTTGCGTGTCCTCCAGCCGCAGCGAGGGACTTCCCTTTAATGTAATGGAGGCCATGGCCTGCGGTCTGCCCGCGGTACTCTCCGATGTCAAGGGGCACGAAGATTTAGTGCGTTCGGGCGAGAACGGCCTTTTATTCCCCTATGACGACCAAAACGCCTTTATCCGCGCTGTAAAGCAGGCCGCCGAGCCTGCCCTGCAGGCACAGATGAGCGCCGCCGCGGTACAGACCGCCGTTCCATACGGTATTGACGCGGTATTCCCCACGCTCACCGCAATTTATTCTCAAGCAATTCCTAATCAACCTAAGGAGGTTTCAGAATGACTGAAAAAACAGCAAAATCCAACGCCGGAAAAGGCTGGCTGTGCTGTGCGGCGATCATCGCCCTGTGCGTGATCAGCTGCTTTGCACAGAACGGCACCTACACGACCAAAAAGGTGCTCGGTCTGCTCGGTGCGGTCGGCATCATCGGCATGATGCTGTTCGCAGACAAAGCACGCATCAAGCGCCTGATGAGTCCACCGTCGTTTGCACTGCTGGCCTATCTGCTGCTGGAGGCTTTATCGACGTTCTATGCCCGCTCGGGCAAGTTCGCCATCGCGGAATTCTCCTGCAATCTGATTGCCTTTGCGGTGTTCATGGCCATCGTGCTTTTCTCCGACAATGGCAAGCAGTCTTTCCGCCGCATTGCAGCGGTGCTCGCAACAGCAGCCGCTCCGGTCGGACTGCTGTCTATTGACGCGGCATCCTGCAACATTCTTATGCGCCCCGTGCGTCCGCTGCTCGAGTTTGTCGGCCGCGGCTATGACAACACCGGCGCGTACTTCTACTCCCGTCTGAACACCATTCTCGGCAACCCGAACATCTACGCAGGTCTGATGTCCGTCGCGTGCCTGATGTCTCTGTGGCTGGTGCTCACCTCTGAGAGCCGCAGACAGCGTATCCTGTGCACGGTTCTGCTGATGGTGAATGCAGTTTCCTACCTGCTGGCGTTCTCGATGGGCTCGCTCGGCGTATTTGTCGCAGCATGCGTGCTCATGCTCGTGCTTTCGCCCAAGGAGACCCGCTCCGGTCTGTTCCTGCTGTTGCTCCAGACCGCGGTCATCGCGCTAATCGTCGGCGCGGTATCGGTCAAGGGCTTCGGTGACACGGTCACCGGCTCCCCCCTGCCGATGATCATGCTCGTAGTCGGCTGCGTCGCTGCCTGTCTGCTCGAGATCGGCGTGCGCGGCAAGCTGGCCGAGCGTCTCGCGGATAAGGGCAAGCTGCTGATCGGTGCGGTTGCCGGTATCGTGGTCGTGATCACCATCTATCTGATCGCGGCACTCAATGTCACCGGTGCGTACACCTTCGGCACCGAGGGCGATTTCCGCCGTACCGCGGACCTGCCCGCCGGCGACTACACGCTGAGTGTGGATGCCTCCGCGCCGGTAAACGTGCGTGTTGCGTACAAAAACACCAACAATCTGGTGCAGAATAACGAAACCGACCTTGCAAACGCCTCCACGGATAACGATATTACCTTCACCGTGCCCGAGGACAGCAAGCTCGTGTTCTTCTACATCTCCTGCGATCAGCCGGGCGTGACGATCAATACCGCCACCTACACCGGTGCAAAGAACGGCAGTGTCAAGCTGGGCTATAAGCTGCTGCCCGCCTTCATTGCAGACCGTATTCAGGACCTGACCGCAAACGGCAACGTCGTACAGCGCGGCGTATACCGTCAGGACGCTATCAAGCTGTGGAAAACCGCACCAGTGTTCGGCCGCGGTCTGGGTGGCTTTGAGAACGGCGTTGCCTCGGTGCAGGATTACTACTACGAGACCAAATACGCCCACAACCACTACGTTGAAGCGCTCTGCGACCTCGGTGTGCTGGGTCTGCTGGCGTTCCTGTCCATGCTGGGCACGGCTGTCTGGGCGCTCGTCAAGAGCCGCAAGGAAAAGCCGCTCATCGTCATGCTGCTCGCGGCCTGCGTGCTGCAGATGTTCGGTCAAGCCGTTACCGATGTAACGTGGTCGTCCGGCTCCTGCTTGCCGATGTTCTTCGCCGTGCTGGCAGCTATCACCGTATTCTGCGCGGATTCGCTCCGTCTCAAGCTGCCCGAAAAGAACAAGGGCGGTGCGGTGCGCTGGCCGGTAACCGTCGTCTGCGCGGTATTCACTGTGCTGATTGGTCTCAACCTGATCGCGCAGGGCAAGCTGAACAGCGACAATCTGACCCTTGACGACCTCAAACTGGGCGCAAAAATCGACCTTTTTGAGGCAAACGACTACAAGATGTCCTATCTGATGAGCAACTACGACGACGAGACGCTTGCCGCCAAGTACGCCGCATCGCTCTCCCGCGTACAGTCCAACACAATCACTGTACTGCTGGCGCAGTATTACGCCAACACCGGCGATTTCAGCCGTGCATTTGATATTCTCGACCGCGGTGCGGAATACACCCGTGCCAACGCCGAGCAGTGGCAGAAGATCTTTCGTCTGGAGGAAGCCATCGTCGATCCGGTCGGAAGCCTGTCCGCGGTAGAGCGCATCAAAGACGATACCTATATCAAGCGTGTTGTAAACTCCTATAACAAGCTGTGCGAGACAAACGCACAGCAACTCGATGATGTTACACTGACCGAGCGCAACAACACCTTTCTCAACAAGGTGCTGGCCATCTCGGCAACCGATTCCTACGATATGCGCACCGCAATGAACACGTTCTCCAATCTGGTGCTGGATACCGCTTCCGCGCCAGATGTCAACGCTGATAACCAGCCCGACTTCGCCGAAGTCACCGAGGGCAGCGCATCGTGGAACGAGGGCGGCGCATTCACCGCAGATACCGACTGCACTATTTCCTTCACCGCAGTCATCAAGAACGACGGTGACTATGCTCTGACCGTACAGAGCAGTAACGCCGCCGGTATCACCGCCGAGGTAGGCGGCACCACCGTGACGTTTGATGCGGCTGGAAAGGGCACCACTCCGGTGCATCAGCTCGGCGATGCAGACAGCACAACGACCATTACCCTGCACGTTCCGGCAGGCACCACGGTCGAGCGTGTAATATACACTATGGAATAATCATTGCTCATTTCCGAAGTCTTCTAGCATTACTCGTTTCAAGATACTTCTCCCTACAAATAAAGCAATCGCTGTATGTGGAAATCAATCCGCATACAGCGATTATTTTATTTATAAAAATAATTTTGCCGTCGCATATAAAACGGTCTGTTGTGAATATGGACTCAATACGGACGGACCGACCGCGTCAAGTAAAGTTCGCAAAAAGGCTCCTGAAAAATGAAGTTAAGCTGCGATGGTCAGAGTTGCCGCAATAGATTCATGGCTTATGTAGGCTCTGGAAACAGACCAGTCCTCAGCATATTCCATGAGATACGTTGTCACCAGACGAACATAAGCCCTTTCATTCGGAAAGATTCCAATCACGCTGGTACGTCTCCGAATTTCACGATTCAATCTTCCAATCCGTCTTCAAGGCACTGAACCGCTTTCGGAAAGCGTTTGGCGTAGGAGTCGATCACATCATATGCCCGCTTTCTCGCTATCTCCGCCGTGGGCGCCAGCCAGATTTCCTTTAGTACCGCGACAAAGACTTTCTTCTCTTTCTGCGGCACATAGACAAGAATATTCCGCATGAAATGCACCTTGCAGCGCTGCCACGAGGCACCGGAAAAGGACTCACGGATTGCCAAAACCAGCCCGGAGTGAGCATCTGAAATGATAAGCTTGGGCGTGAAAAGACCGTGGTCTTTCAGATTCTGAAACAGCACTCCATAGGAGCTCCTGGATTCCTCGGCCATAGGTTCAACGGCGATGATATCTCGATGTCCATTTTCGTCCACACCGCATACGATAAGTATCGCTATGCTGACAATTCTTCCATCTACTCGAACTTTTTCGTACAGTGCATCCCCCCAGAGAACCGGGTATACTGTATCAGCAAGGGAGCGATTACGGAACTCCTCGACCTGCTCATTCAGCCCTTTTGTCATCTCACTGACCTGGCTTCTGGATAGATTTTCAATGCCGAGGCTATGTGCCAGCTTCTCCATTTTTCGAGTGGAAACGCCCTGCACGAAGGCTTCCTGAACCACCTGTACGAGCATCGCTTCACTGCGCTTGCGCTCCGTGACGAAGAACGGAATGTAGCCGCCCTAACGAACCTTGGGCACCATGAGGTGCATCGTGCCCATTCGGGTATCCAAGCGGCGTGGACGATAACCGCTGCGGTATCCGCTCCTGCCGTCCGTGCACTGACTTTTCTCTGCGCCCAGCTGCTGATCGACCTCGGCTCCATGAGGTGTGTGCACAGCCATTCCAGCATACTCAGCATCGGATCCGGCTGCGTCACACATTGCAGTAGCAATTCTGTCAGATTTGTGGTATTCTATTTGTGTGCCATTAGGGTCTCTCCTTTACATCATGATTTTTTCGACAACTATCATTTTACAGGAGCCCTGATGGCTTGTCTATTGCCTATTTGCTTTTGCGAACTTGATTATACGCTATCAGCGGATTTATTATAAAGGTTTCCGCCACCGGAATGCTGGTTCCCTTAAAAGCGGATTTGCGGTTTCCTATTTCCGGACAGTAGAGACACGGAGCCCGGATTATTCAGTAAAGGGAAATGTACTTTCTTATATCATTAAATTAACATTTTTCTTAACTTTGTCCAATGCTGAATCAGAGAATACATTTTGACTATTCATATGGGTTGCCAAAATAATGTACTCCATCAAAAATATATCTGTGTACATTTTAAACGTATCTATATTGGCATTAATACTGTTCATTCGAGCAGCAACATTACCGTGAAAGTTGTTACAACGTGAAGCATAAAGTATTCCAAACAGAACAAACGATAATCTTTCTTCATCTGTGAATCTATATTTTTGTTTTGTTTTTTCCTCATCATGAAATGTAATCTCAGTTTCTTCTCCGAGCATAAGTATTTTTAGCTTTGTTCCAAAACTGTGTATTATTCTTCGACTTTTTTCTTTATCAGCTTCATTAATCCCAAAATTCACCACATTCCCATCAAGTATCGGATTACAAATCTGGCAGTATGCTTTTCCATAGGCATTATCTAAGATTTCCAATAGCGCTGAAATCTTTCGTTTTAACGATTTATATGAAGATGCTCTGTACTTTTCTGCAATTCCATTCTTCTCCATCGCATATCCTTTAAGCATATATGACGCCACATAATGAAATGTCTTGTTGGGTAACTTCTTAAAAAAAGGCTCTAAAATTGTTTTATATTTATTATTCCAGTTTTCTAAAATTGCATCTCGAACAATCTCAATACCCTTTGTATCTTGGCAAAATTTTATATTGCTGTCGCTCAATTCCTGAACATAATATGAGTGGTTAATTGCTTGCCAGCAGAAAAGTGCCGCCAAATCTGGTCTCTGCGGTAGAACATAATAACTATCAAATAGATATGTTAATATTTCATATGGATAAGATGTCCTTTGCGTTTCCCAGTTTTCATCATATAGAAAGTTGAGATTTTCTAAAATATTATTATCATCACATGGGAGAAGATATATATGATCATCTTTTGAATATTCTTTTGCAAGTCTTAAAATACTATCCATAATAATTAATACCTAATAAATTTATTTTTTCATATCTCTGTAATCACATAAAATACTGTCAAGCAACAAGCATTATCTGCGCAACATCTACTTTTATTATCTATAATATATTGTCATTGACATACAAAGATCAATTCTGTTTTTCTGGATCTTCATACTCCGCACACATCAACTCAATCTTTGCTTTAAATTCACCTTTTTTCATTGGGATAATATAGATACCTCGGAAGAATCAATAGTTTCACTGATTATCTGCCATTGTTCCTCATTTGCTGCACCAAATAGCTCCATTCCCACTGGAAAATGATACATTGAAAGAATTGCATCACGCACTTTCGCTCTTCCTTCCATTAAGTCCTTATATGTAGAACTTATAAACACCTGATATTTCTTATCCATGTGCATAGTTTCCTTTCAAGTGCCCTTCACATTCTCAACAATTATGTGTATTACTCTATTTTTATAAATTATACTACAAATTTATAAAAATTTCCAGCATTTCTTTCAACACTGTATAACACTTTCCGTGTATAAATCACCACAAGAGCTCCCTCCGCGCAGACTTTCAGCACCGCCTTTCCCGCGTTTCAGTTTTGCTATACCGCAATAAAATGCCAGAACTTTTAATGTAAATATACTACGCAATTCCCGCGATAATATTTATCTAGCGATCCTAAAATGATAGCTTATTGCAAATTTCTGTAATCGAATCATCTTTGACGACAGCCCACGGAGAATCATGGCCAGCCATACAGTTCGTGTCATATCGTTCACAAAGTATTGGAAGTGGCAATTCGATAACATCCACTGCCCTTTCGGCTGGGGCATCACTGATGCCTAATCAGAACAGATTTTCCTATATATAAATATAAGAAAACCAACACTTATGTTGAACTGAGTTGTACAGTATTAAACTTGATAGTATTTATTAAATTTCCAGAAGTATACCCTTCCGGATTCCCACTCTGCCAGCGCCAGGTATCTCTGCACATAGCCGTCAAGTCACGCTCTGCCTTCCAGCCGAGCACCTTTTCGGCCTTATCTGCATTCGCCCAGAATTCCGGCAGGTCGCCTGCGCGGCGCGCGCCGAATTCATGCTTGATTGCAACGCCGGTCGCGTCCTCGAACGCGTGAACAATCTCCAGAACGCTGTACGGCGTGCCGGTACCAAGATTAAACACCTCAACGCCCTTGTGCTGTGCGGCGTACTCAACCGCCTTCACGTGACCGTCCGCGAGGTCCATCACATGAATGTAATCGCGGCGGCAGGTGCCGTCCGGCGTGGGGTAGTCGTTGCCGAAAATCGTGAGATGATCGCGGCGGCCGACGGCAACCTGCGCGATATACGGCACGAGGTTATTCGGAATACCCTGCGGGTCCTCACCGATACGACCGGATTCATGTGCGCCGATTGGGTTAAAGTAGCGCAGAAGAACGACGGTCAATTCCGAGTCGGCCTTTGCCGCGTCCTCAAGAATCTCCTCCATCATGACCTTAGTCCAGCCATACGGGTTGGAACAGCTGCCGCGTTTCATCGTCTCAATATACGGAATCGCATTTTCTTCGCCATAAACCGTTGCAGAAGACGAGAAAACAAACTGCTTGACGCCTGCCTCCTGCATGCACTCAAGCAGCGTCAGCGTGGTGTCGATGTTGTTGCGATAATACTTCAGCGGCTGCTGCACCGACTCACCGACTGCCTTCAGACCGGCAAAGTGAATCACGCAGTCAATTTTGTTTTCTGCGAAAATCTGCTGTACCTTAAATTTATCTTTTACATCAGTCTCATAGGCGTGAACCTGCTTTCCGGTGATTTCTTCTATACGATTGATAACCTCCGGACAACTGTTGCTGTAATCATCTGCGATTACTACGTCGTGTCCACTCATCAAAAGCTGTACAGCGGTATGCGATCCAATATAGCCTGCGCCGCCTGCTAACAAAACTGTTATTTTATACCCTCCGTTATAAGCACTGTAAGTACTGTCCATAAAGCGTCATGCCGAGCTCTTGTCCGGCTTTGTGCACCTGTTCTTCTGTCAGCCATCCCTGATTGAACGCCAGTTCTTCCAGACAGCCGACATAGCGTCCTGTCTCAGCCTGGATATTTCGAATAGTCTGTCCGGCGTCCATCAGGCTGTCTGCTGTACCAGCGTCTAACCATACGACGTCCCGCTCGAGCGGGAGCACCTGCAATTGATCCCGGCGCAGATATTCCAGATTTACGTCAGTGATTTCAAGCTCGCCGCGCTGAGACGGCGTGAGATTTGCCGCAATCTCCATCGCCTGATTGTCATAAAAATAAATGCCGGGGATTATGTAATTGCTTTTCGGATGGCGCGGCTTCTCTTCAATCGAAATAGCCCGTCCATCCTCGTCAAACTCTACCACGCCGAATGGTCGCGGATTTTCGACCCAGTAGCCGAATACCGTTGCACCGTTCTGCTGCTGTGCGCCCTTACAGAGCACTTCACGCAGCGTATCGCTGTGGAAGATGTTATCGCCCAGCACAAGGCATACCGAGTCGTTGCCCACAAACTCTCGACCGATCAGAAGTGCGTCCGCAATACCACGCGCGACAGGCTGTTCTGCATAGCAAATCTGAATGCCGAACTGACTTCCATTGCCGAGCAGCGCGCGGAATGTATCTGTCTCGTTCGGCGGAACGATCACCATGACATCGGAAATGCCCGCTTGCATAAGAATTGCAAGCGGGTAATAAATCATGGGCTTGTCGTAAACCGGAAGCAACGGCTTGCTCATCGGTTTTGTCATCGGGTAAAGGCGCGTGCCTTTGCCGGCGGCTAAGATTAGACCTTTCATACTTTTTCCTCTATCCATTATTTATTTATAGACAAATATTTTCCGTGCTGCATAATTCCAGAACAATACGAGAATCGATGCAGCAATTTTTGCGATTCGGTAATCCAATCCTATCAAATCTGTTCCTGCAAAAAGCAATGCTTCTGTAAGCAGCAGTCCTATTACTGAAATCGCCAATACCGAAATTAGCTCTCGCACGTCGATTTTCGAAGATGCCGTAGATCGAAATATCATCCAACGCGATACAAGGAAGTTGAACGCGAAGCCCACAATGAATGAAATAATTCCTGCCAGCAGATACTGCATTCCAAGCCATCCCAGAATACAATAAACACCGAAATCAACAACAAATGCGCCGCCGCCTACAAAACCATAACGGAATAACTGAAGCCATCCGTTATTCGTTGGAGCATACAGCAATCCAGACCAATCACAATTCCATAGCAGGCGGAACATCTCCGTTATGCCCTTATTTTTCATCGTTTCCCATGCCTTGCAGAATCGTCATTTGAAGCTCAAAATTCTGTCGGCTCTTCTTGCTCTGCGTATCAAGAATTAAACCGCAGACGAATGTTTGCAAGGAAAACAACGCCATAAAGCAGGCAGCAATAAAAGTTGGCAGTCGCGGGACCAAACCTGTCTGATGATACTCATTCAGAACAGGCCAAAGCAGCAGCAACGCAATAATCATCAATACCGCTGCGCATATACCAAAAAAAGGAAGCGGTTTGTAATCCTTAAAAAGACGGCCAATCGTCTTAAGAACTTTAAACCCATCCGAAAACGTGTTTAGTTTCGACACACTGCCCTCAGGCCGATCTCGATAATCTACAGGGACAGAGATCAATGCCAGATTCTTGTCCAATGCATGTATGGTCATCTCGGTTTCAATTTCAAATCCCTTAGAAAGAACCGGGAAGCTTTTAACGAATAATCTGCTGAATGCACGATAGCCGGTCATAATATCGGTAACGTTGCCGCCAAAAATGCTGTTTACCAGCTTGCGCACCAACACATTACCCGTGTTGTGGAATGGACGCTTATTTTCTGTAAAGTATGTAGACGACAGACGATCGCCGATAACCATATCATATCCGTCATCCAACACCTTGCCTACCATATCCCGCGCATTCTCCGCCGGATATGTGTCATCACCATCGATCATCAGATAGCAATCCGCTTCAATATCACGAAACATAGAACGAATAACATTACCCTTACCCTGTCGATGCTCATAGCGCACTTCCGCGCCTGCTGCACGCGCAATTTTATCCGTACCATCGCTCGAATTGTTATCGTAAACGTAAATCGTTGCTTCCGGCAAAACTGCGCGATAGTCTGCTATAACCTTTGCAATCGTTGCACTTTCGTTGTAGCAGGGTATTAATACTGCGATTTTATCCATATTCTTCTCCTTTTTCTTATCAAGAATGTACTGAACAGTTTTCTGTATTTGTAGATACTATGGCAAAGTGATACGGCTCAATACTCTCCTGTTCTACGCCATTTCCATCCGTAATTTTAAATTCAATTTTCAGCGTATGTTTTTCTTTTAAATCTAACGCATACTTGAGCTTATAAAATTCTTCTTCCTCAATTTTAATAGTATCCTGCTTGATAACCGCAGATCCATCCGATATGATTACCTGTAATTGAGCATTATCAATTGCTTGCTGAAACCAACCAAAGTTATTAATTAGACCTCCGCAAAATTCGACTTCAATCCGAGATGTCTGTGGTTCTATATATAACTCTTCTTGATTTAAAGCAGATGCATAGCAATATGTATTTTGTCCTTTTCCCAACTTCATTAATACCAAATTATTACTATCAATCAAGTGACCATTAAGCCATTCCAAATTCATTAGCTTAAGACCATATTCATTTAATTTTTCGATGTGAGTTTCAAAATCGCCTTCAGCGACATAAAACATATCATAAATATTCAATCCCTCATCGAACATAGTATCTATTTTTTTTAATGCGATTTCTTGCTGCTCATTTGCTAAGCGGTTATGTACATATCCATTAAAAATAATCGGTACATTTTTATTGATCTGATAAGCGAAACTACCTTTTGATCCATCATTCATCAAAAAAGCATCTATTTTTTCTGATTGTTCTACATTTGCAAATTGATAATCAGAAAAAACTTTAGTAACATTGCCTTTATATTTATCTAATGTACGCCAACTCCATTCATATCCCATTAAGTCAGCGCTTATATTAGCAACCGGTCCTATGGCGAAAATTCCCAGCAATATTGTGGCGACGATATAGCAATGATATTTTAACCTTGTAAAACACGTCGAAACAAATTGGATAAAAATAATTCCTCCCACCATGTAACCAAGGATAAAATATCGAATATGTCCTGTTGTCACAATCCATAACACATATGAGATTACAAATACAAGACAAAGCACTGTCATCTGTTTATACTGTTTATTCTTTTTTACGTTGTTTTTACACGTAAAAATAGTTACTACTTTCCAGATAACAGCTATCCATATTCCTATACTGCCAATTGCCCATTTATTAGGTATTTCCGACTGGCGATAGCCTGGTCGAAACATTAAATAAATTGGCCAGAGCAAATAATCTTTAATCGTTTCTGGCCCCCAGCGCGTGTCTTTGAAATTCTCAATGGGGAAATACTCAGACTGAAATAATTTATTGTAGTATGGGAAAACCGGATTTCCAGTTTCTATCATATTATAAATTAGATATACACATACTGGTAGAATCGCTGTAAAAAAGCTAATTACAAAATCTTTTATCGTAATTTGTTTTCTATAGCGATATAAATATATACATAGCAATGGAACTACATATACAACATTTGTCATTTTCATGCAAAACAGCATTCCACACAGAAAAGCAACATACGCATGGTTCGGTTTTTTTTCTGTATCCTGAAACAAGAGAATTTTGAGCAATTCTAATGCAAAAGGAATACCAAATAAATCTACCATATATGTGCCAAACTGAAGTGCGACATCATGTGTCATTACGACCAAAAATGCAAGAATTCCCTCTTGTGTTATAATCCATGCAATATTCTTCCACGCACCAGATACTTTTTCCCGGCAAATCACAAAATCCTCATCTAATAGATTTTTTATTATTTCATATACCTGAGTGTAAATGATTATAAGGACAATTGAACCAAATATTGTACCCATACGATATCCTAATAAAATCCGAGGCAAATAAAACATTCTATCAGGTAATGCAAATCCAAATAACTGAAAATCTCCGGGTGCTATATTATATGAGAAATTGTGCATAAATCCTGGATTCTGTGCTATCAAATGATAGTTCATTACATCTGTGGAAGTATCTGGTACGCCCCCCTTAATAATGCCAAGCGCCAAAATACTGAATACGCCTAACCAATATACAATATCTTTTCTTTCGCGAATAATTATTACCCGTTGCCTCATTATGTAGGTAATACTGCCGCACGCAATTAACACTATTACTCTCGATATTACACTTGCTTGTGGCCATTTCAAAATAAAGCAAAACAAATCGATCCAATCACTTAATAAAATTGCAATCGCATATAATAAATAAATTGCAAATATAATCGATATTTTCATCTTTTCTGATTTATTCTCGCTTAGTCTTCGAAGCATCTTCATTCTCCTTGTTTTCAATCATCTCACTTTTAATCCCACACTTCTCCCCTGCTTCCACATCCCACGGCTTATCACCGAACAGGATACACTTTGCTGGATCAAGATCAAACTCTTGAATCGCGTCCTCGATCATACCTGGTTCCGGTTTGCGGCAATGGCACGGTCCCGTAATCTCCGGATGATGTGGGCAGAAGTAAAACGCATCGATATGTGCTCCATACTCCGCCAGTCTTTCATTCATATAGTGGTGAAGCGCTCGCATTTCTTTTTCACCATAATATCCGCGTGCAATACCAGCCTGATTGGTCACTACGATGACCTTATATCCCCAGTCATTCCATTTACGGATAAACTCAGGCATACCAGCAATAAACTGCAAATCTTCCGGTCGATGCAGATAATGAATATCTACATTGATCGTACCATCTCTATCGAAGAAAGCCGCTTTATTGATTGGAGCACGTTCTTTCATCGTTTCCTGTGCTGCGGCGTAATCCTCAGGAATACCGATGTCGATGAAATATCCTTCGCTTTCCACGGCAGCCATCTCTATTTCTGCTGTCTTAGCTTCCAGAATCTCATTCTCAAACGAAAACTTATCCTTAGGATAATCTTCAAGAATCGTTCTATTTACCAGATAGATACCGCCGTTAATCAAGCCTTCATCGCACGGCTGTTTCTCTCGGAATGCCTGAATTCGACCGTCTTCAATCTGAACAGTTCCATAGCGCGCAAAATTCTTCATCCGCTTTACAGCTACAACGAGCGGCGCACTTTCTCGCTGCATCGCCTGCAGATCCACATCGAAGAAGGTATCTCCATTCACAACAAATACACGCTCTGCACTGCATAACTGCAGTGCTTTTTTTATCGCGCCGCCCGTAAACAATGGGGTATCTTCAGATGAATACACAATCTGCATTCCACGATAATGTGCGCCGAAGTAGTCTCGAATCACTTCCTGCTTATAGCCAACCGCGAGCACAACCCGTTCAATACCCTTTGCCTGCAAATCATCTAATATGAAACGCAGAAACGGCCTATTGCATACGGGTGCCATAGGTTTCGGCACATCTGATACAACATGCGCCAAGCGGGTTCCAAAACCGCCTGCTAATACAATTGCTTCCATGATTAGTCCTCACCAAAAAGTTCGTTTTCAACGCAGGCACACAGGCAATGATATACCGGCAAATGGAGCTCCTGAATCTGATATGTAATATCCGCCGGTACGCAGATAGCAATATCGCTTAATGCCTTCAGTTTGCCTCCGTCATTGCCCGTCAGCGCAATCACACGTACCCCTTGAATATGTGCAAGTCTTGCCGCATGGAGAATATTCTCCGAGTTGCCCGATGTACTGATTGCCAACAGATAATCCCCCGGACGACCATAGCTCAATACCTGCTGTGCGAACAGCATTTGTGCTGAAACGTCATTTCCAAATGCCGTCATCAAAGCCGTCTGGCTGACTAAGGAGATTGCTGGCACCGCTCGCTGCAAATTCGCAATCATCACGTCCGCCTGCTCTGGATAAGTTTCTCGGATTTGTCTCTGCTTGTCCGTATCTAAACGGCGATGCAGGCGAAACGCTTTCATAAGTTCTCCGACAATATGTTCGCAATCTGCTGCGCTGCCGCCGTTTCCGCACGCCAGCAGTTTTCCATCCTGCCAGAAGCAGGACACCAATGCTGAGGCTGCCTGTGTGATTTCCGGCATACAGGTTTTTAATGCAGGATACCTTTGCTCTAACTCCTGCAGAATTTTCATTGTCGTTTCTCTCATAAAAGCTGCCTTTCTATTGGGTCATCAATACAGCGTCCATGCCTGCGTACCGCGCTCCGTAAAGCTGGTCAGCATGACAGTTCCCTGCGTTTTCTTTAATTTTTCAACCAAGCTGAAACGCTGAACCGGATCACAGTAAATCATCATAAATCCGCCGCCGCCAGCTCCGCTAATCTTTGCCGCCTTTGCACCGTTATCCATAACGAAACGGTACATCTCATCGATAAACGGATTCGAAATTACAGATGCGGTCTTTTTCTTTGCTTCCCAGCCACGCTGAAGGCATGCTGCAAAGCCGTCGAAATCGCCCTTTAGAATACACTCCTTCATGACATATGCTTCTCGTTTCAGTGTGTGCATTCCCTCAAGAGAATTGCTGTTTTTCTCTTTAGTGCTCTTAATCTGCTCATCAATGATCTTTGCGCTGTCACGCGAAGTGCCCGTATAATACAGAATCAGCGAATTTTCCAGTTCATTTTTGATCCAATTCTTGATACGCAGCGGATTGACGATTACTCGATCATCCTTTTCAAATTCGATAAAATTAAAACCACCAAATGTCGCTGCATACTGATCCTGCTTGCCGCCGGAAAGTCCCAGATCAACACGCTCAATCTGATATGCCAAAGCGGCAATATCATATTCCCCAAGCGGCAGATTCAGCCATTCCATATAGGCCTTGATGATTGCAACCACCATTGTAGAGGACGAACCTAAACCACTTCCTGCCGGTGCATCGGAGTAGGTAGTCATCCTAAATGACAACGGCTTACCGCCGCAGTAATCAGAAACAATGCGGTTATATACTCCGCGATGCAGCACCAGATCTCCCTCTATCGGCAATTCCGCTACCGAATCCGCTTGCACAAGTTCGTTACGATCAGCCGCGTAGAATTCAATTTCCCCGTCTTCTGTTGGCTCAATCGTGCAATACGCATACATATCAATCGTGACATTGAGTACCGTGCCGCCATAGTAATCGCAGTAAGGGGATACGTCCGTACCCCCACCTGCCAATCCGAGCCGAAGCGGTGCCTTAGATCGAATAATCATATCTTTACTCCAAATCAAATTCTGGTCCAATGACCTTTTTCGCATTCTCAAACGAGAAGTTATCTCGGATATATTGGTACGAAGCCTTGCTTCTGCGTACCAGCTCTGCTTCATTCTGGTACAATGCTGCAAGCTGCTCGACAAAATCAGCTGCCTCATCGGCAATGTCCAGAATGGTTTCTGCACCCTTTATGCCTTCCGCGCCCACACTTGTCGTCATTACAGGCGTACCGAAACGCATTGCTTCGATCACCTTGCCCTTGATGCCCGCACCATATCTCAACGGAACAATAGAAATTCGGCAGTTCTGATAATATTCCTGCAATTCTTCATCCGTGACAAAGCCTTTAATCAAGAGATTTTCGGTTGCCAGCTGTTTTACTTCTTCAGGCGGATTAGAACCCAGAATATATACACGAATATCCGGCAGTTTCTTTACCAACGCAGGCATAATTTCATTTGCCAGCCACTTCACTGCATCCACGTTCGGTCGATGGCCAAAGCCTCCGATGAACATCAGATCTTTTCGCTTATCGAAGTGATATTCGCACTCCTCCACATCCGAGAAAAGGTATGCAGGGATCGCCTTCACCTTAGCCTGCGGTGCAATCTCATGGATTGCCTGTTCTTCGACATAGGAAGGATAATACGCCATGTCAGCAGCGAGAATCAACTCCAGCTCCTTCTTCTCCCAATCTGCCGAGGATTGTAACAATGCTGCATCTCCGGTCAACTCATACTCACGTTTTTCACGGAGAAAATGCAGATCATGTCCATAGTAAATAACACGCGCATTCGTGAATTCACGGACTGCATCGATGTATTTCACCGAAATATGCGGCCTATTGAGAAATACATAGCCAATGTCCTTGCCGTTTTCTTTCAGCCAGTCCTTCCAGTGCTTTGCATAATACGGTCCGTAAAGCACTTCAACGCCCATCTGCTGCAACGTATCCGTATACGGCTGATGAGCAAAGAAATTATCACCGATGAATTTTACGCTGAAGCCCTGATTAACAAACAGCTGCAGATACTGATACACCGTACGACTGCCAGCATCCTTATCGTAATGCGGTACGTAATGATCAACCATCAACAGAATTTTCTTATGTACTGAACGTTCACGTGCGCGGAACGGATCAACCGCATTCGGCAAATGATTTTCCTGAAGTTCCCGCTGCCATTTTTCAAGGAACTTTTTCTGATTCGTCACCTGATATGCCTTTTGACCGCTCGTAGTGTCTGTACCGTTAGAAACGCCCTCAAAGTGAACAACAACCGATTTCGGCTGATACATGACTTTACAGCCATGCTTGCGAACCTCGAACGCCAAATCGCTGTCCTCACAGTAAGCCGGTACAAATCGCTCGTCAAAGCCGCCGATTTCTTCCCACAGTGACTTTCTGATCATAATTGCCGCACCGGAAATATAGTCAGCTTCCTTCACATAATTGAATTCCGGTTCATCCGGATTTGCACGATTACCATAATTCCACGCACTGCCGTCCTGCCAGAGAATGCCGCCCGCTTCCTGCAAGCGACCATCTGGATATACCAGCTTAGAGCCGACCATGCCAATGCTGTCATCCCGCTCGATCAACTCAATGAGCGGAGCAAGCCAATCCGCCTGTACCTGCGTATCATTATTCAGAAACAGAATGTACTGTCCTCGCGCCTGTTTAGCCGCATTATTGCAGTTACGCAGGAAACGAAGATTGCTTTCGTTATGAATCGTGTGTACGCCGTGAATGATTTCATCGATTTCCGTTGTCAAATCAGTCGAGCAGTCATCCGCAATGATGATTTCATATGCAACATCGCCGCTGTTCTCCAGAATAGATTTGATACAGAGATACGTATATTCAAACTGGTTATATACCGGAATAACAATGGAAATGACCGGCTTGTCCTGCGCCGGAACATACAGTACTTCATAATCGTCTGCTGTTTTCTGTGCCGTCAAATTCACTTCATTTAGTACCAGTTGTGTCTTCTGAATATTGTTTCCGATCAGGCAATCATCAAGGCGTCGGCTGACACCTTCTGTTCCCTCGCGTCTCAAGGTCATAAAGAATTTATGGATACGTGCCGGCGAGCACTTTCCAATGAAACGAATCGGATGTTTCACAAACTTTACGATGATTTTTCCAAGCATTCTCCGCTTGCTCCCACAAGGGATGAGTGCATCACGAATCTTCCATACATAACCCATGTATCGCCAGGAACGAGAGTTCTTGATGCGTTCCAGTTCACGGTCACTTTCGAGCAACAATTCGATGTGTCCTTGTTTGTTATTGAGCTGTCGAAGCAAAGTACTATTTTCACAATTCCTATCCTGCAGCTCTTGCTGAAGCCGTTGCTCCCTGTTATTATGTACACCAAGCTGCTGTTGCAGATCGCGTTCACTCTGCTCCAATTGAGCAATATGCATATCTTTGTTTGCAAGCTGTGCAGCAACTTTATTCTCATAAAGCAAACGATCCTGATACATCGTCTTATCGAACCATGTACAGTTTTCCGAATCCATTAAACTGTTTAGAAAATCCTTCTCTTGCAGCTCTAGCTGTTGCATCCTTTCTGTCGATAATCCGCAATATTGAAGCACCGCTCGATACAAAGCATTATCTGTACCTGCTGCGTATTTGACGGATCGAAACATGATGAAATCCATCGATACATATTTTGTTTTCCATTCTTGATCGAAAAACAGCAAATCGTTATTCGTCCAGAAGCTGTTTCGAAAAGTTAAATCCGGAAAACCTTCTTCTAGTACTGCCTGTCCGTTTTTCTCAACTATCGAACCGCTTTTCAAAATATATGTCCGAAGTTTCTCAAGCATTTCAAATGCTAAAGAAAAATCTTCATCATTTATTGCCTGTTTAAATACCTTATCTGCCCTAGGTGCATCTACACGAACTGCTTCTGTTTCTCCGTTGCAAATCTTCATTTGTTTTACACATGGGATACCCTTTCCCAGCAGAATTTCTGTATTTTCCACCAAGTCAGCAAGATGCTCATCTGCAAGAGTATTTTCAGACTTTCTCAATACAATATTTTTCTCCAGAATAGTGTCAATACGATATTGTGGTTTATAGTCTCGTTTTAACGTAATGGTATCTCTATTGCATGCTTGCGCAGACGATCCTTCTACCCCAATCTCTATCAAGAACGAATTTGCAAAGAAATCCATGCAATCATTTTGAACGATTTCTGAAAAAATCTTTCTCGGATCAGCTATCAGATACGACTCTTCTGGATAATTGTATTTAACGTCCGCAACCATCTGCTTATCTGTACTTTCATCGCTTAAAATAAGCATTGGAAATTTATAATCTGGCAGCGGATAATAATATTTCAATGCTCGCAAGCCTGTTTGCTCAAACATATTATTTAATTCTGCCTTAGAAAACGTACGTACGCCTGCTGTACCTTGGTAGCGATCTGTAGTACCCTTGCTTTTCTGATAGTTATTAATCGAATCAAACGGAATTCCCGTATGATCTTCGGCTGCACCACACCAATACTTTAATCCAAACTTATTTTCAATTGCCAACAGTACCTTGCCGTTCTCTTTGAGGAAAGGTTTAAGCATATTCAGCATGGATTTCCACGGATGATTTCCCTTTAGCGAAACACCTGCGTATTCTAATACACCAATAAGCAGCACATAATCAAATTTTTCCTCACTGCGGTATTTATCAATGCCTTGCGGTACAACTTCCACATTAGTATATTGCTGACAGCGCAAAGAAATAATCTGTGCTCTTTTTATAGAGGGCTCCAATGCAACAACCTGTCTGCACATTTGAGCTAGCTGCACTGTCAACGCGCCCATACCAGCACCAATTTCTAAAACACGATCATTCGATAAAAACGGATACCATGAAATCAAATTGCTTCGCGCGCTGGTAAAGTTATGAAATACCGTCCCCTCCGGAAGATCCTGGATAATATTAGTCGTATTTCCATCATGTTCAGATAGATATCGAGCAATTTTATTCTCAATATCACCGTCCGAATATTTTCTTTCATCACTCATAAGTCGATCCCCCATAGTGAAATCAAACGATTACTATCAATTCTGCGTCTGCTCATATGCATCGCACACTTCCTGTGTCGGTCCGTCCATAATGACCTTTCCATGCTCCAGCCAGATAACACGATTACAGAGATCACGAATCTGCTTCAGCGCATGCGAAACCATGAGAACCGTAGTACCGCCGCTCATCAGCTCGCGCATACGTTTTTCACTTTTCTTCTGGAAATGTCCATCACCAACGGACAAAATCTCGTCAACGATCAGTACTTCCGGTTCTACTAGTGTTGCAATAGAGAACGCCAGACGCATCATCATACCGGAGGAAAACGTACGAACCGGCTGATCGATAAAGTCTTTTAGCTCTGAAAATTCAATAATATCGTCATATTTCTCCTCGAGGAATTTCTTCGAATAGCCTAAAATTGCGCCATTCAGAAAGATGTTCTCCTTAGCGGTTAGATCTTGGTCAAAGCCTGCACCAAGCTCCAGCATCGGGGCAATATTTCCATTGATTTGAACATGGCCCGATGTCGGTGTCAGTACGCCTGCGATGACCTTCAAAAGTGTTGACTTGCCCGCACCATTGCGTCCTACAATGCCGCACACTTCTCCTCGGTTGATATGCAGATTCACTTGGTTCAGCGCACAAAATTCTTTATACGAAATCTTGCCGCGCAGAACATTGACCAGATATTCTTTAATACTTTTAATATTCTCCTGCTGAATACGATAATTCATCGTTACATTATCTACGTAAATCATCACATAACCTCAAATATTCAGAATAAAGTTTTTCTTTGCCTTCTGGAAAATTGCCCAGCCGATACCCAAGGTACCAAAAGCAAAAAGCAGGCAAACCAAATGTGCACGAAGCGTCGGAAGCGAAGCATCCAAAATGATATTACGCACATAACGAATGAAGTGAAACATCGGATTACACTTGATAATCGGCAGAAAACGTGCTGGCACGATGTCGATCGGATAGAACAGCGGCGTCAGATACATCCACAGAACCGTTACAATGCCGTACAAAAACTGCGTATCGCGGAAATATACCATCATCGAGGCCAGAATCAGTCCGATGCCAATCGCAAATGCAATCAGACACACATATCCAAACGGCATCAGCAAATGATAGATATTCAGCGGTACCCCTTGGATAAGCAGAATTGCATACAATGCTAAAGTCGAAAAGCCTAGGTTAATACACGACGAAAGCACTTTAGAAACCGGGAAGATATAAGTCGGCACATATACCTTTGTGATCAGTGACGCGCTGCCGGTAATAGAAACCAGTGCCTGTCCCGTCGACTCCGTAAAGAAGTTAAACATTACCGTACCAATCAGCAGATATACGGCAAAGTTATCAATATCCCAACGGAACAATTCCGAAAAAACAATATACTGTACTCCCATCGTCAGCAACGGATTCAGCATGCTCCACAGCACACCAAGTACACTGCGTTTATATTTTGTCTTAAAATCTCGACTTACCAATTGTGTGAGCAGAAACCAGTATTTCTGATAAGCTGCTCGAGCTTTTTTAATAAGATGCATTACTTCAAAATCTCCAGTTCCTTCAAATATCTTTCCAGCGCGTCCTTCCAGTGCGGCAGACGCGAGAATCCCATCTGCTCCAGCTTATTCTTGCTCATACGCGAATTGAGCGGACGCACCGCACGGGTCGGGTACTCGCTGGTCGAGATGTGATTTACCTTAACCTTCTTGCCAGCCAGTTCAAAAATCGCCTCTGCGAAATCCGCCCACGAACAGATACCCTCGTTGGTTGCATGGTACGTTCCGTACTTTTCGGTCACGATCATGTCGCACAGCAGCGGCGCCAAATCCGCTGTGTACGTCGGGCTGCCAATCTGGTCGCAGACTACATTCAGCTTGTCGTGCGTCTCCGCAAGACGCAGCATGGTCTTGACAAAATTGTTGCCGTTCTTGCCGAACACCCACGAAATACGGACGATAAAATAGTTATCCAGCTGCTCCTTGACAGCCAGTTCGCCGCCAAGCTTAGTCGCACCGTAAGCGCCGAGCGGGCCGGTCGGATCGTCCGGCTCATAGAACCGTTCACCTGTACCAGGGAACACGTAATCGGTCGAGATGTACAGCATTTTCGCGCCGGTCTCCTTGCAGACCTTCGCAATATTACGTGGGCCTTCGGTGTTGACCGCACGAACCTTGTCCAACTCGTCCTCCGCCTTGTCCACGGCCGTCCACGCCGAACAGTGAATAACCGCATCCGGACGGTATGCGGCAATGTAATCATGCGTTGACTGTGCGTCCGTGATGTCAAAATCCGCCAGATCAACGCCCTTGTTTTCGATTTTGCGCGCGTCCAGAACCTTGCATACATCGTATCCAAGCTGTCCGCCGACTCCGGTAACTAAAATTTTCATTTTCTGATCCTCGATATGATTGCCTGAAACAATTTCTCCGGCAACAGATTCATGATGATTTCAAATCCAGCTTCTTTCGGGCTGAACTTTCTACCTTTCCAAATGCCCAGAACCTGATTTTCAATGCGGGCCTGCACAAAATCCTGTAAATTCTGCTGTACATCTATGCGCTCTTTCAGCATATTCAAACGTTCCTTCAGCGGCAGTATCCGTTTTACACAATAGCTTTCTTTATCTGTTACGCCACTCAAAATACCCGTTTGATTGCGCGAATGCTGACGGTATTTCAGCATTGCTTTATCTACAAATGCAATACTGCCGCTGTATGCCGCCCAGATTGCAAGCCAATGGTCTGCCACTGTCTGCTTGGGAAACGGCACTGCCTGCTTTGCAATATCTGCCCGCATCAGCATAGAACACCCTGCCGTGCAGTTTCTAAAAAAATACGACTTCATCAGCGCAGAACCTGTTAAATACTCTAACCGTGGTCTGATTTGCCTTAATGAAGTCGCAATCACATCACTTTTTGCATCAATAACTGCCATATCGCAATAGCTCATTACTGCATTTTGTGATAAAACAGCTTGATACAGCGTTTCTATTTTTTCGCTCAGCCAGACATCATCCTGATCGCAGTACGCGATGTACTCACCGCGCGCCTGCTGCGTCAGCCACTCAAACGTCTGGTTAGAGCCAACATTGCGCTCGTTGCGCGAGATTTCATATGGAAACGACCGAATACACGTCGCCGCGCACTCGCAAATCTGCTCAAACGGCACAGTCGGCGAACAATCGTCGCGGATAATCAGCTCCAGATTGGGATAGGTCTGTGCCTCCAGACTCAAAAGCTGCTCCTTTAACCACTGCATATTCGGTTCATAAACCGCCATCACGATGGTGATAAGCGGCTTATCGATTTCCATACATTCGTTCATAATACTTCTGATATTCTCCGGAAATAATGTTTTTCCACCACGATTTGTTGTCCAGATACCACTGAATAGTTTTTTGAATACCGTCCTCAAACTTCGTCTGCGGCAGCCAGCCCAGCTCGTTGTGAATCTTGGTCGGGTCGATCGCGTAGCGACGGTCGTGGCCTGCACGGTCGCGCACAAACTTGATCTCGCCCTTGCCGAGCGCCGCAATAATCAGCTGAACGACCTCGAGATTGGTCTTTTCGTTGTGGCCGCCGACATTGTAAACCTCGCCGACGCGACCGTTGCGAATGATAAGGTCGATGGCACGGCAGTGGTCCTCCACGTACAGCCAGTCGCGAACGTTCTTGCCGTCACCGTAGACCGGCAGCGGCTTGTCGTTCAACACGTTCGCGATCATGAGCGGAATCAGCTTCTCCGGGAAATGATACGGGCCGTAGTTGTTCGAACAGCGCGAAATCGTCACCGGCACGCCGAACGTGCGGTGGTACGCCTGCACGAGCAGGTCAGCGCTTGCCTTGCTCGCCGAGTACGGGCTGGAGGTGTGAATCGGGGTTTCCTCGGTGAAAAACAGATCGGGACGGTCAAGCGGCAGATCGCCGTAAACCTCGTCAGTCGAAACCTGATGATACCGCTGAATGCCGTACTTACGGCACGCGTCGAGCAGCACCTGCGTGCCCATGACGTTGGTCTGCAGGAAAATGGACGGATTTTCAATCGAGCGGTCAACGTGGCTCTCCGCTGCAAAGTTGACAACGACTTCTGGCTTTTCCTGTTCGAAAATATTGTAAATTGCCTCGCGGTCGGCAATATCCGCCTTGATAAACTTGAAATGTGGATTGTCCATCACCGGCGCAAGCGTCTCCATGTTGCCTGCGTACGTCAGCGCGTCCACGCACAGAATATCGTCCTGCGGGTGCTCTTTGAGCATAAAATGCACAAAATTGCCGCCAATAAATCCGGCACCGCCGGTTACTAAAATCTTCATATTACCAGTCCTCAAATCCAGTCACAGCGTCCTTCAAAAACGGTGATTTCGTATCCTTTTCGGACAGAACTGGGTCGGTTACGCCCCAGTCAATGCCAAGCTCCGGGTCGTTCCAGCGAATGCCGCCGTCCGCCTCGGGCGCGTAGTAATTGTCCGCCTTATACAAAAATTCCACATGATCGGTCAGCGTCACAAAGCCGTGGCCGAAACCGCGCGGAATCATCAGCTGGCGCTTATTCTCCTCGCTCAGCTCAACCGCGACCCACTGCTTGTAGGTCGGGCTGGACGGACGCAGGTCAACAGCAACATCAAGCACTGCACCACGTGCACAGCGCACGAGCTTTGCTTGTGCCTTGTCGCCGCGCTGGAAATGAATACCGCGCAGCGTGCCCTTCACGGTTGAGGACGAGTGGTTGTCCTGCACGAAATCGTAGTACAGACCGGCCTCCTCAAATGTGCGCTTGGACCAGCTTTCCATAAAAAATCCGCGATGATCGCCGAACACCTTAGGTTCCACGATGACAACGCCGTCAATTTTCGTTTTGATAATCTCCATGCCCTTACCTTCTTAATATCGAATTTTTCCGTCTGCTACGCGGTGTAAATGATCACCGTACGGAGATTTTCCGTATGTATCCGCCGATTTGAGCAGTTCCTCGCGCGTAATCCAGCCGTGGCGATATGCGATTTCCTCGGGTGCGGAAATCATGATGCCCTGTCTTTGCTCGATAACCTGCACAAACTCCGCTGCCTCAACGAGCGTGTCCATCGTGCCGGTGTCCAGCCATGCGTAGCCGCGGCCGAGAAGCTGTACATTGAGTGTGCCGTCCTCGAGGTACATGCGGTTGAGGTCGGTAATTTCCAGCTCGCCGCGTGCAGACGGCTTGACCTGCTTTGCCAGCTCCACAACGCGCTTGTCATAGAAGTACAGGCCAGTGATTGCGTAGTTGGATTTCGGCTGCTTGGGCTTTTCTTCGACAGAAATCACGTGGCCTGCCTCATCAAATTCCACGATACCAAAGCGCTCCGGGTCGTTGACGTAGTAACCAAACACGGTCGCCCGACCATTCTGTGCTGCCTCTGCAGCGGCTTTCAAGCGCTCACTCAGACCTGCACCATAGAAAATATTGTCGCCGAGCACCATCGCGCACGGCTCATTACCAATAAACTCCTCGCCAAGCGTGAACGCCTGCGCAAGGCCATCCGGAGATGGCTGCACCTTATACGACAGGTTGATGCCGTAATGACTGCCGTCACCGAGCAGACGTTCGAAATTTGGCAGATCCGTCGGTGTCGAGATGATTAGTATATCCCGAATTCCAGCCAGCATCAGCGTGGAAAGCGGATAATAAATCATCGGCTTATCGTAAATCGGCAAAAGCTGCTTGCTCGTTACCATGGTCAGCGGATACAGTCTCGTACCGCTACCGCCTGCTAAAATAATGCCTTTCATCTATGTATCCTCAATTTTGATATTTAGTGTCTTAAGATATCTTTCTTTATCTACTTCTTGAACATCTATACACTGCGTCAAGACACCCATTATTTTCTCTAAGTAACACTTTCATGCACTCTCAATGTTATTGAATATTTTTCCAAGCGTCACTATGTTTCATGCGCATATAACTAATATACTCAACTTTGGGCTACTTTTATAGAACCAAATTTATTATATCAAATCTGCCTTTAAACAACAATACTTTCAGGGAGATATTCAAACGTTATTTTTGAAACATCTGACATTTTTCTCTTCAATCCATTTCCTAAATCATGATTTATAATACCCAAAACACAATAACTAACCCCTAACACATCTCAAGCCTTTGGTGAAAAACGCCAGTTAATAACACTAAATATCAATAGCTATCATTCGTTCTCGATTCCTTCATTACTTATTCTTATATCCCTTCGGGTTTCCGCTTTGCCAGCACCAGGTATCTCTGCACATCGCCGTCAAATCGCGTTCCGCCTTCCAGCCGAGCGCCTGTGCGGCCTTATCGGCATTTGCCCAAAACTCCGGCAAATCGCCTGCACGGCGATCACCGAATTCATACTTGATTGCAACACCAGTTGCGTTCTCAAATGCATGCACGATCTCAAGCACGCTATACGGCGTGCCGGTGCCGAGGTTGAATACCTCAACACCCTTGTGCTGTGAGGCGTACTCAACCGCCTTCACATGGCCGTCTGCAAGGTCCATCACATGGACGTAGTCGCGGCGGCAGGTGCCATCCGGTGTCGGATAATCGCTGCCGAAAATAGTGAGATGATCGCGTCGGCCGACTGCCACCTGCGCGATATACGGCATGAGGTTATTCGGAATACCCTGCGGATCCTCACCGATACGACCGGATTCGTGTGCACCGATTGGGTTGAAATAGCGCAGTAGCACAACTGTCAATTCCGGGTCAGCCTTTGCCGTATCTTCGAGAATCTCTTCCATCATGATCTTGGTCCAACCGTATGGATTAGAACAACTGCCACGTTTCATCGTCTCAATGTACGGAATCGCATTCTCCTCGCCATAAACTGTCGCTGAGGACGAGAAAACAAACTGCTTGACACCTGCCTCCCGCATGCACTCGAGCAGCGTCAGCGTGGTGTCGATGTTGTTGCGATAGTACTTCAGCGGCTGCTGCATCGACTCGCCGACTGCCTTCAGACCGGCAAAGTGAATCACGCAGTCAATTTTGTTCTCTGCGAAAATCTGCTGTACCTTAAATTTATCCTTTACATCAGCCTCGTAGGCGTGAACCTGCTTTCCAGTGATTTCTTCTATACGATTGATGACTTCCGGACAGCTATTACTGTAATCATCCACGATTACTACGTCATATCCATTCATCAAAAGCTGTACAGTTGTGTGTGATCCAATATAGCCCGCTCCGCCTGCTAATAGAACTGTCATCCTATATCCTCCCCTTTATAAGCATCACAAATAATATTTTCAATCTTCTTTCCTCTTTATCAACCCTTTTCTCCGTCATCAACTCTAACAGAATATCCGTTCTTTCATTAAATCCATATTAAGACTATTAATCATTTCGTTATCTCCTTATTTTCCTCTGCCACATAGATTACTTACTTTACTCTCCATTCAAAAAATTTATTACATCATAATCTCAAAATCTTTTAATATTTTACTACAAAAACATGTTTACTCCAATATGCAGAAAGTCATTTCATCCACTGCTTATCTTAAATATAGTCCAATTGATTCTTAAGACGAATATGATATAATATATTAGGTGGATAAAGACAAATATAAATACCCCGAATTTATAAATTTAATTCTTTGTTTAATGGCAAGTGATACTCGTGAATATGTGTAACCTACTGTTGCAATAATGGTTATTATATCGGAATTTAAGCTCCAACTACACTCCAGATATTATACTTGCTTGCAAATATAATATGAAAAATATATAATAATAAATCATTACATGTTAATTTGACATTCTGTCATATTGTCGATATACTTCAATGTAGTGATTGGCATAAGTTGGTGACGAATTGAATAAGACAGAAATAAGTAAAAAAATAAAAAAAAATACTGCAGAAACATGGTTGGTACTGTGTTCTTCTAATTGGAAGTACGATTTATACCTTTATATACCGAGCTGATATATATCAATTAACAGAACTAAATACTCACAATCTCGTTTTTATTTTGTGGCTAGTTCTTTTAGGTTTACCTCTCTTTTCCACAATTGAGATTGGGAATATTAGAATCCAAAAAGAGGTTGAACAAACTCGGGCAGAAGTGAAAGAATCTATTGGAGAATTAAGACTTCAAATACTAGACTTAAAAATTGCCAACTCCAACTACAATACTCTTGTTGTTAATAACCAACCTCTACCATCTAAAGATGAATTGTCTCAGTTGCAAAACAATATTCCATCCAGCAATTCCCAAACCCGTTCTGAAACCACCAATTTTAACATTTCTGATAATAATATTTATTTATTCAAAGTTAGGTTTTCTCTTGAAAATCAGCTATCCTCATTATGCAACACATACCAATATACCGGTCGTAAATCCATGTATTCAATGACACAATTCTTAGTTAGACAAGAAATAATTGACATGAGTACCGCTAATCTAATCCGCGAAATAATTAATATTGCTAATCGTGGTGTTCACGGAGAAATAATTGACGATGATTATATTCAATTTGTAAATAACGCCTATCCAACCATCGAGCATACATTAAATACAGCAAACAATTTTTGTAACAAAAAATGAAATTTATTCAGAATAATCCTCTATATGACCTAAATATTAAATAATTACATAAATGGCAGCGAGAGTCCCATTTGAACAGAGTTTTAGTTCCATCTTATCGCGGGAGCATATTAGAATCGCCTAATAAATGTTGTTACAGTAATGGCTGTGGCAACATTTATTAGGCGATTCTGAAATAACATAATATCTTCTTTCGTATTTTATTCATCAATGCTAAATCTACTGTCACTTATTATATATAACCATTAAATGCGCACAAGAGAAAAGAGCTCATTCACTGAGTAGGTCTTTTTTATGAGGCTCAACTGCCCTGAAAATCTAACTTCTGATTTCAGTTTCAAATCTTTTTTCTTGGCAACCCAAAGATGTACATATTCTGCACAGGTGCGCACACTACTCACATCATACCATTCGTAAAGTGTTAGCGCTAGCAAGCGCTAATATCTCCCTATCCTCTTGGCAAGGACATTACCAACGCCGAGCTAGAGCGAATTCTTTTTCTAAACAAGTACCAGAAAATCAGCACTTACGTTGAGCCGGATTATCCGTACATCCATCGCGAACTTGCGTTACGCTGACTCTTCTTTGGGAAGAATACTGCCGTAAATGCTACCGCATCACCTAGGCAACCATGTATTCAGCACAAGCCAGGAGATGCAATCCAGGTGGACTGGGCCAGGAATATCCGCATATGACTAGATTATTGGTACATAGAGCATGGTCTATCTACTCATTGCTTCACTTCCGTGCAACTGTTATATCTATACAAAATTATCCGAATTGTAACGCAGATAATCTGAAGTTAAATGCTTTTCTCCCCCTATCTGTGCATGTTTACTAATAAACAGACGGGAAGCATTTTATTATATAAATTATCGCCAACCATGCTGAAAACGCTCCAAACAATACAATAATACACACAAATCAGCGTTTAAAAGCATTGCCTATACCGTATAAAGATATAACTCAAGATGCAATCTTCTACACTTCAATCGCCTTTCTTTTAACGATACTCACCTCAACCGCACCCACAATATCATGATTTGTAACCCACCAGTGTCCCGTCGTACCTCTGTTTTGTGGAGTTATTTCACTCAAGTCATGACAGTGCGCCTTGCCCTGCTTCGTTACCAGCAGTACACCTGTTTCCGCATATAACGCATCTATGACATCGCCGCCATGCCCCCATTGTATCAGCTGTACACCCTCACCCAGTCCCAGCTTTGGCTCAATCATACGCTTTTCCGCTGTGTCTGGCGACAGTACAAGTCCTCTGCCTTTCTCTGTCACAATAATCAGATTATGCTCTGGTCGGTAAACCACGAGCTGACAAAGTGAATCTCCTGTCTTCAGCTTCATGCCAGAAACCAATCCGATACCCAGATTTTTGTACTCATGCATCGCCTGAACAGACACGCGCAACGCCTTTCCTTGACGGCTGACAAACAGCAACTCCTCTTCCGCTGTGCTGCAACACGCTGTGACAATCTTCTCCCCGTCTGTACGTACAATCTGCATACCATCTGGCATAATACGTATTTGGTCCAACGGCAGCCGCACCTGACTGCCGCTTTGCGTTGCACAGACCAGCGAAGTATCCTCTGGATCACATTCTATTAGCACACCATCTTTAATCAATGTTTCATGACACTTTTGCCATCTTCCACTCTTGCAGAAATCATCCACTGTCAGTGAAGCTGGCAGATACCATGCCTGGCCATTCGGACTGACCAAAATCTTATCAACGGATTGTCGGAAAACTACTATCCGCTTCACTTGAAGTTTCTTACCCAATCCCATCGAACAAACGCCTGATTTACAAATCCAACGATTTTCCGACACTTTAACCAGCCTGCCGCTGGATAACACAGCTATCAGTTTTTCTTCACAGATGCCCTCTTTCTCCTCCAGCTTTGACTTCTTCTTTGACGATTCATCCTGTTGGCTGCATGGATACGGCTTTCCCTCTGCATCCACGACCTCTGGCAGCCACTCGCGCTCTAAATCCTCCACTTCCGGCATACTATCCACAAGCTCCGGACTCTCAAAAAGGCCGACTGGTGTATAGACAGACCGGCACTTCTCCGCCATATCCGCCGCAAGATGTGTTTCCTCACGCATTGCTGCCGTACATCCCAGTTCCCTCGGCCGTTTAAACGAACTACATGTATGCAGGATTGTCTGCTCTGTCAGTAACTCCGCTGCGCCCTCGATTTCGACTCTCAGCTTGTCATTTGGCTCTATCGTTTCCGTATAAAGCTCATACTCTGCATTCTCCGCCACCGTCAGTTCAACCGGACCGTCATACACTTTCGACATACCCTTTTCCAGAATATCCTGCTCCATCCCGATCTTACCACAGATATACATATAAATCGGCCGCTGCATCATGACATGAAGCAATCTGCGTTGTCCATCTGCATTGGCGAAGTCAAACACCTCGGTTCCATCATTCTCCTGCGTGTGACCCATTAGCGCCGAAATTTCGTCACGAGAAGCATCCGTGGTATCATACTCGGTCGCTGCCTGATGACGCAGAATATATGCTGTAACGGACTGTTCATACTCTTTCCCGTATGTTTCATCAACCGTTAACAGTGCATCCGCTTCCTCAAAAAAATCTTCCTCTACACCAGCATCGCAGCAGATATTTTTAAACATCTGATTCATTTCTCTCGTTGTGCAGCGTTTCCAATACGTTTGACCTTGGCAGCCAAGCGGCCATCTATCTACCTCTTCATCTGATGTACCTCCATGCTTATGGTAGTACACAAGCGCTTTCTGCCTGCGCTCCATAAGAAAATCGTGAAACTCTTTTACAAGCGGCAGCAAGCGATATGAATTTGATGTTTTTCCGCCCACTTGAACGTCACGCGAACTCTGCTTTTCCACATATCTGCGCTCAATTGCATACAGCTCCTCATCCATCCGCCGAATATCACCATATGACAGACCGGCAGCCTCTGAGGTGCGAAGACCAAGCAACAGCATTGCAAGCAGTGCAACACATTCTCCAAAGCGATCTGCACGGCTTACCATCTCTTCATAAATGCGAATTACCACGCTGATGGGAAGCGATTTAGGGCGTTTCAGCAGCTTGTGTGCAAGATTGAACAAATGCTTCTGCCCCTCAGCGGTGCGCGCAAAACCATTTTTGCAAAGTTCCACATCAGCATTTCCCCAGAAACGCATCTGGGACAGGTCATGCTGATATGCCTGCTCAACAATGCAGGAAAAAATTTTCTTCGCGTTTTGCTCAATGATCCTGTCACCCAGACCAAACTGTCCTCTTTCCATCCACAGTTTTTCTGCCAGTTCTTCATTGAGATCTGCATACGGTATCCCCCGAAAAATCGGTGCAACAGACCGCCAGAATTCTCTGTCATACGCTATGCACGTGCTCTTGGCCCAGTGACGGTCATTCTGCATATCCAGCAAAAATTGTTCGTAAACACCCTCCAGTGCTAACTCGCCTTCTGCTGTCACCGGCTGATACTTATAATCGCTCCGATCACACTTACACGGAACTTTAAACTTATCCAAATTTTGTCCCGTTACTTTTCTTGGGCTATGAAAAAAATTCCCCATTTCTTCTCCTTGTTTTCCTATACTTATAAAAGCACTGCAAGACGAATCTGAGATTTTGCTGTAAAACGTATTTTGGCACCGCGCTTCAGCTTCAACCGTATGTGCAGCTGAGCGTTTTCTGGCTGGCGACCGCTCTGTAAGAGCTTATGACACCGCTCAAGCCGTGCCCGTGTAGCCAGCAGTGCGATGCGCGATGAGTAATCGACATACCATTCTTCATAGGTGCTCTCCGCTTTCAAGCCAAAAATTCGCATCATCCGTGATGCTGTCATACCGCAGACATCCCGACAATATCCACGCACACTGCTTTGCACGACATCACTTCTGGAGGACAGCTTTGCATACTCAGGCACTACCTCTGCCAGCACTTTGTCCTCAAAACGTCTATACTTTGCTGGCTCCAACCGTCGTCCGTCCTCATCGACCAGCAGAGGTTCATCACCCTTGAAATCTGTGCATCCTGGACGCCTTAATAGCGGCTTCAGGGCGGTCTGTGCGAGCTGGGTGCAAGGGACACGGCGCCTCGCATTTTCACCCCATTTGTACATCGTCCACTCCACTTTCGCCTTTTTCTCGCGCTTTTTGCTGATAGAACGACGAATTTCAAGAAAAATCAAATCAGGGACTGCTCTCACATCTGCCACATTAAGTGCGCACAGCTCACCTACCGCTACGCACGTTGTTTGTGCAAGCAAAACCGCTGCGTAACGTAAATCCTCCCTTTGGCGCTCCTGACATATCGCAACCAGTCGTTGCATCTCTGCAATGCATAGTCTTCTCTGCACCAGATTTTTGGATGCTTTTGTACTTTCCGGTATCTTGAAGCGATATAAATGAACCAATGGATTTTGCTCCCAGACACCACAGCGAACAGCGAAATCATAGAGGTTTTCTACCATACGGCCTAAAATATTTCGCTCTTTTGCTGTTTTTGATACTGCTTTCAGCAGCTGTACAGTGGTTTGTGCGTCCCCAAGGTCAGTTAGCAGTGGAAATTTCTCTAACGCATTTCGTAAGAGCTGTTTTCGTGCTCCGTCAGTATCTCTGCCATACATCTTTCCGCGTTCATCTTCCGGCATGAGCAGCAATAGAAGAATTGGCGTTGCTTCCGGCAGAAGTCTTTTCCGCATCCAGTCAGTGATTTCATCGCGATACCTTACAATAAGTGCTTCCATCGCTGTATGAGCCTTTTCGAGATGCTCTGTATCACCATAAGGCCGCGCACTCGGACGACTTCCATCCTTCGATTTGAAAGGCGTGCCATCCGGCTCTCGAAGGCTGATATAAAGCTGTGGCCGAATGACTCCCGCCTGTTTTATCTCGCTTACATAAAAGTCAATGCCATATCGCTTTATATGCGAGCCTTTGTTCTTTCGCTTTTTCAAATATTTCCTTTCTCATATTCACCATAAAAACATTGCTCTTTTTATGGTATAGTGAATGCCAAATTATTCTTTTGTTTTCATTATAGCATCCGCCTACATTTTTTCAACTTTTCACAGGTTTATTCATAATATTTTTACATCTTTTCATCGAATTCGTTAATTTTTTGTAATGCAAAATTTATCTTTTATAAATTTTATACTCAATGTATTTTTCTTAGAAAAAGGAATTCAATCTCTCTGTCTCCAACTCTAAAGGCCGCTGGTTCGAATCCAGTCAGGCGTACAAAAGAGAAAACGAAAATTTGCAAAACTTTAGTGCTACTGTGAAAAGTGATAGCATATATCGGATACGCCGCTTAGCCGTTTGCCTCCTTATTTCAGTAGATGTAATCCCGGAGATGCCATAGCACCACCTCATGTTTTTCTTCTTTTTCTACCCTGATTTATGAGAGCTGATTGTATATAATTATGCAATTACTAATGGGTTTTCTCCCTAATATGGGAATAGTATTTTCAACGGTACTCTATATTGATGTGACTGAGAATCCATTGTATATAAAGGAGATTTGTGATAAAATGGGAGAAAACAGCGGAATGAGGATAGATATTATGAACCGGAATACTATTATAAGTTTAGCGATGCTCTACGCGCTTTGGCAATCAAATCGACAGGATTTACTGGATTTAATACGCCCATTTGTCCTTTATTCCGTGGGCAACACAACAAAAGTGGGCGATGAAATTAAGGTCACGCAAGTATGTAACTATATGGAGACCGAATTTGGATATAAGTCTATTCAAAAGGCTGTGGTTGATAGGATTTTATCAAGGGAAACATCATCGAAATTTTCAAAGAACAACCATCGTATAGAAAGAAGAAATAAGCGATTTGTATTGCTTAAATCACTTGGAGATTTAATTGACGATTTTTCCACTAAAAGAACGACCTGCAAAGGACATTCTGATTTAGTTACAAACGCACTGACCCGATTTCTAAATGAAAACCGAGCATATAACCGAACAAATTATACCCAAGCTGAATCTGAGCGATTTCTACTATCCTTTTTCGAGCGGCAAGGTGGATCCATTGTTCTTTCTGTCGATGATTTAAGACAGCTTAAGTCACAAAGTAATGAGATTGATTTTTTCATCGCCCGGTTTATATTAACTGAATACGAACATAAATCTGCTCTGTTTGATTATCTTGTCGAGTTGGTAAAAGGATATTTTGTCACTACCGCTTTATATTTGCAGGCCGAAAATCCAAACGCAACGACTGCATCATTTAGTGATGTAACATTCTTTTTAGATACGCGTTTGCTTTTGGCATATCTGGGATATAAGACTGAAGAAGAAAATAATAGCGTGCAAAAAATGGTAAAAAGTCTAAAGAAAAACGGCGCTAAACTTGCGTGCTTCCCTTATAATATCGACGAAGTTAATAGTATTTTAGAGGCATACAAACTTTCTACTGTTTCAAAGTTCAAGCGGCCCTCAACATTCACGCTTGAATACTTTGATGCACATGGATATTCATATACCTATGTCGCTTCCAATCAGAGAACATTTATACGACAACTTTGCGATGCTGGTATAGACACTATCTCGCCAAGCAATCTGTCTATCAGTAGTGCTGGATTGCTTGATGATAAAAGAATAACAGAAATACTTTTATCCATAAAATCCAATTATAATCAGAGTACACTACCAGATGATCTAACGGCAATAAATGCTGTTAGTCGAATGCGAAAAGGTCAGAAATATCCTTATATAGAAAAATGTAAGGCAGTATTTGTGACATCAAATTCTATATTAGTATCTGCAGTAAAAGAATATATCAAAGAATCTTCGACTGATGTCGGTTTTCCCCTTGCAATTACGGGTGAAGATTTGTGTGTTATGGCCTGGCTTAAAGATTTTGAGCAGAGTAATACTTTGCCACAAATGCGACTTCTAGAAAATGTTTTAGCTGCAATTACTCCTACCAAAGAACTGATGGATGCCTATTTTGGTCATTTAGATGATTTAGAGCGCCAAGGAATAATCGATGATGATGAAGCAGCATTGCTACGAGTCGATATATTTGCGAAACATGAACTAATGAATCTGACCTTTGGCGAACGCAATAACATCAGCAGGAGCGTCATTGATAAAATTCGCTCGAAGATCAGAGAAGAAAGTCTTCGAGCGGGTCATGATGAAGCTAGACGAAAACATGAAATCGAGGAACAAGCTCAAAAAAATAGAGTTTGTAAACAAGCTGAAGAGGAAATAGATAAAGAATTCAGCCAAAAAGAGCATCGATGGATATCGGTAATAAAGACTGTTTCCATTGTGATAGCACTAGCATTTATTGTAATATCATTCTATGTTGCTCTGCAACAGTCAGATAGTTCCGCAAAATATGTGATTTTCTTTCTGACTGCAATTACCACTTTTGAGGGTGCACTTCCGTTCTTTTCAAAAGAGTCCTATCCTATCAAGTTTTGCAAACGCTGCTTAAAAAGAAAGAAATTACGAGCGTTAGATGCCAGAAAAGAACACTACCTTGCACTTTTAGAAAAATAAAACTACACTTTGTATTCTAAATAGTTTGTGTGGCTATATCCGCATCTTTTTCGTTAACACAAGGCACAAGATAGCATCCCCTTGATATTTTAAGCGTAAAGCTTAGAATACTAAGAGGATGTCATTTTTTTGTTTTAAATTTTGTGTACAGAAAAAATATTTACGTGTTATTCTAGCGGCTGGGTAAATTTCAATTTCTTCTTATAATAGTTTAAGAGGAAAAATCAAAAAACACCCTTTTTGATTGTGAAGAATAAAACAATTTTTCTTGAAATTTCACGTGAATTTTCAAAGTAATAAAGAGACAGCTAGCCTTTTCTGCATTGAGAGAAAGAGAAATTGCATAAATCGCTACGAGAGCTCCATCTGCACGGAGTTTTAGCCCCACCTTGCCGGAGTTTTAGCTCCACTCAGCCGCATTAGAGCACCAAAGCCTTTATAATGAATATGCACGGCAACTGCTGTGACATATTTATCTGGAGGTTTTGAAATGACAGACTATTTAAAAATCCTACGACTGGACTATCTCGACTACAGTCAGCGGAGAATCGCAGACAGCGCACGCTGTTCACGCCATACTATTCGTAAGGTATTAGAGGTAGCAAGCAAAGCCAATATCCACTGGCCCCTCGACGAGGACATTACCAACGCCGAGCTGGTGCGAATTCTTTTTCCGGACAAATACCGGAAAATCAGCACTTACGTTGAACCCGATTATCCGTACATCCACCGTGAACTTGCCAAGCCCGGCGTTACGCTGACGCTCCTTTGGGAAGAATACTGCCGCAAATGTTATGAAGGCGGCCGCACACCGTATATGAGCACTCAGTTCGGTGACAAATACTGCAAATGGGCTCGCATTACCAAGGCAACCATGCGCATTCAGCATAAGCCGGGAGATGCAATCCAGGTTGACTGGGCCGGAGATACTGTCCCGGTATATGACTCGGCTACTGGCGCACAGAGTGCGGCTTATCTGTTTGTAGCGGTGCTCCCATGCAGCTGTTACGTCTATGCAGAAGCCTGCGACGACATGAAAACAGAGAACTGGCTAAACCGTCATGTTCATGCGTTCAACTATTTCGGCGGCGCGGCAAGGCTGCTCATTCCGGATAACTGCAAGACCGCAACTACGTCTAACACTCGATATGAAACGGTGCTGAACCGCAGTTATCAGGAACTTGCGGACTATTACAACACAGCTATTGTTTCTGCACGAGTACGTCGTCCAAAGGACAAGAGTTCGGCAGAGGCTTCTGTCCGTTTTGCTGAGACCTGGATTATTGCCGCACTGCGAGATCGTAAGTTTTTCTCCTTGCATGAAGTCAACGAAGCGGTTGCTGAGAAGCTCGAAGAATTGAATAGCCGCGAGTTCAAGCAGCGCCCCGGTACCCGCCGCAGCGCTTATCTTGAGGAAGAACAGGCGTATATGCTGCCGCTGCCCGCTGCACCGTTTGAAGCCGCTGTCTGGTCTATGGCAAAGGTTCCGAACGACTACCTGATTTCTGATGGCAAAAACAAATACTCCGTGCCCTATAATCTGATTGGTGAGAAGGTTGATATCCGCGTTACAAAAAACTTGGTGGAAGTTTATTATCATGGCAGCCGCGTTGCGAGCCACCGCCGTTTGCAGACAAAGCAGCGTGAACCGCTGATGAAGCTAGAGCATATGCCGCAGGAGCATCAGAGGTATCTGGCGTACAATGCAGAAGATTTCAAAACATGGGCAATGTCCGTTGGGCCGATGGCAGAAAAGGCAGTGTATCATTTCCTTGACTCTGGCAAAGCTCCTGAGCAGGGATACAAGGCGTGTGCAAGCTTGAAAAAGCTCGGTGACCGTTACGGCAGGAAACGTCTTGAAAACGCCTGCGGACGGGTTCTTGCGTTTACAACTACACCCTCTGTTCGCAATATCAGCAGTCTTTTGAAGAATGAGAAGGCCTTGCCTGACCTGCCGCAGCCGGAACAGCCGAAAAACATCAATCGTTACGGCATTACGCGCGGCGCTTCTTACTTCAAGAAGGGCGGTGAGCAGAAATGAACCAGCAGACGATAGACATGCTTACCGAGATGAAAATGACCGCCATGGCAGCTGAATTTGCAAACCAGATTCAGGACGCTTCATTCAATTTGCTTGGCTTTGAAGAGCGGCTGAGCATGCTTGTGACCGCGGAATGGAACCGCCGCCAGAATAACAAAGTGACCCGGTTAATGCGGAATGCCGAGTTTGGCATTCCTTCTGCCGTCATGGAAGAAATCGAGTACCATGAGGATCGCAAACTGGACAAGGCACAGCTTCTGCGGCTTGCTGCCTGCAACTACATTGATGAAGGCCACCACGTTGTACTGGAAGGCGCCTCCGGTAATGGCAAGACTTACATCGCTTGCGCGCTGGGTAATGCTGCGTGCAGGCGGATGAAAACGGTTCGCTATATCCGTATGCCAGAACTGCTGGATGAGTTGAATATCGCCCGCAGCAACGGCAGTCTGAAAAAGCTGATGAAGGCGTACAAGAAAGTGGAGCTGCTTATTCTTGACGAATGGCTGATCCGGCCTCTTACCTCGCAGGAGTCTTATGATCTGCTTGAAATTGCGGAGGCCCGCAGCAGCCGTTCTACGATCTTTTGTACACAGTACCAGCCCGAAGGCTGGTATACCCGGATTGATCCGGACCCAGAGTCTCAGAGCCCGATTTCTGAAGCAATCATGGACCGAATTATCCATAATTCGTATGAAATTCTGGTGGAAGGACGTGTCTCGATGCGCGAACGCAAGGGGCTTCGAGCAGCTTCTCTGAAGAACGATAAGACGGATGCATAACTAGTTCAGCAGAATGCAATAATATCCCAGTTTTCGAATGCGGAACAAATTAACCTGACAGCGTACCGGTCCTCCTAGTCCGGCGCGCTGTTATTCTTGGTGGGGCTTTAATCCGTGAAAGTGGAGCTGAAAGTCCGTGCAGATGGAGCTCTCACTCCGATTTATGCAACCATTATAGACGATCGTGGATTTTGCTGTCGTTAGTCTATATCACGAGTAAAAAATGATGTATTATCCTTTTTATTCCATTTATTATCATTTTATCAATTAATTAGTTTTCTTCTTATTTTTTAATATAATTTATAATTTTACCGTTTAAAATACTATTATATTTTACTTTTTCGCAAATATGTAACAAGTAAAAAATGATTAAACAATACCCTTTTTCTTACTTGTTTCTCTCTCCGCATATAGCTTTCCACTTTTGAGGTTTCCTGCCCGGAGGTTTTCTAAGTGCTCTGAAAAATACAAAAAAAACGCTGATTTCTTACGAAATCAGCGGTTAAACATGGTTGCGGGGACAGGACTTGAACCTGCGGCCTCCGGGTTATGAGCCCGACGAGCTACCAACTGCTCTACCCCGCGATATAGATTTTATCGCAGCTCTCTTTCAGAGTGCTTATATACTATACCATAGGATAGCACAGTTGTCAAGCATAATTTTCAATTTTCTATTCGACAAATTCAGTCTTTTATCTTGCTGTCCTCCGCGGGCAGCAGATCCGGCAGCTCAAACCAGAAGCAGATACCGCCTTCGACGTTCTCTGCGCCGCAGGCGCCGTGCAGGGTATCCGCGATGGCGCGGACAAGCGACAGACCGATGCCGGTGCCGCCGGCCTCTCGGGTGCGGGCGCGGTCGGTGCGGTAGAATTTCTCCCAGATCTTCGGCAGCTCCTCCTCCGGCAGACCATCGCCTTCATTGAACACGGACAGGCGCACGCTGTTGCCGGTTTTTGCGGCCGAAATCTCAATATGCTTTCCCTCAGGCGTGTAGCGGATAGCGTTGGACAGGTAATTCATCAGCACCTGATCGAGCAGATCGCCGTCCGTGCGGACCGTAATATGCGCGTTCTCATATTCCACGGTCAAACCTCGATTTTCACACAAAACAGCGGTTTTGCGCACCGCTTCCGCACAAAGTGCATGCAGATCAATATCCTCGTCGAACGTCTGCTCTGCACCCAGCTCCAACCGCGACAGACTGAGCAGCTGCATGACCAGCTTGTTCATGTGGTCGGCCTCATCGGCGATGGTATCACAGTAGAACTTGCGGTCCTCGGGGTCATCGGCCACGCCAGCCGTCAGGCCCTCGGCATAGCCCTGAATAAGCGCGATCGGCGTTTTCAGCTCATGCGACACGTTCACGATGAACTCCTGCCGCATATTGTCGATACGCTCCTTCTCCTCGATCTCCTGTGCCAGCTGATCGTTGGACTCCTTCAGCTCACCGATTGCCTGCTCCAAATACGCAGACAGGCGGTTGAGCGACTGTCCCAGCTGGTCAATCTCATCGCCGTCCCCCTTGCCGGTGTACTGCATAGAGAAATCCAGCTCACTCATCCGGTCGGCCAGTCCCGCCATTTGAATAAGCGGGCGCGTAAACTGACGCGAGATAACATAGCCGCACCCCAGACAAATCAACAGCGCACAGCCGCCGGCAATCAGCAGAAACACCAGATTCAGCGAAGAATTCTGTTCGATATACGCATAGGGCATATATGCGATCAGATATTCACCGTGTTCCGCATTCAGCACGCCGATCAGACACAAATACTGATCATTATCGCGCAGACTGATCGTCATAAAGCGGTATTCGTTTTTACCCAAATCTACCCAGTCACGATTCTGGACCACGGACGCCAGCACCGCAAAGCTGCGGAACTTCTGCTCCATGTGCCCAAAATCAAACCCTACGTCCCCCTCCTGCATGGCAGACGAGGTAATCACATCGCCGTTATCGGTCACCACTGCCAGACGAATGGCACTGCGGCTCTCATAGCTGTCCAACAGTGCGGCAACATCCGAGGAATCAGTCGCGTAGCTGGTACAGATGCTGCCGTAGGCATCACGCAGCTCGCTCCGGCGTGTCATCATATAGTAATCCTGATAGAAAAAAACGTTGAGCAGCACAAGAATACCGATAAACACCAGCGCGATAATGCTGATCGCAGCAAAAAACGTAAACCGGATTGACCGATGCTTCAGCTTCATACCTCAAAGCGGTAACCGTAGCCGCGCACGGTTTCGATCATGGTGCCGCACTCGCCGAGCTTGGCGCGCAGCTTTTTAACGTGCGTATCCACGGTACGCAGGTCGCCGAAGTAATCGTAACCCCAGACTGCATTGAGGATACTCTCACGCGACAGCGCAATCGCACGATTGTTCTTGAAGTAGATAAGCAGCTCGTACTCCTTGGGGGTCAGGTCGATCGGCTTGTTCTCCACCATGACCTCACGGCGCAGCTCATTGACCGACAGCTTGCCAAGCTGTTCGAGCGGTGCACCGGCACGGCCTTCTCGTTTGAGCAGTGTGCGCACGCGGGCCGCCAGCACGATCGGCGAGAACGGCTTGGTGACGTAATCGTCCGCACCGCCTTCCAGACCGCGCACCTGGTCCGCGTCCTCGGCACGGGCGGTGAGCAGCATAACCGGCAGGTGGGTTTCGCCGTGCTCCTGCTCGCGCAGCTCCCGCAGGACTTCAAAGCCGTCCATTCCCGGCATCATCACATCCAGAATGGCCATATCCAGTCCCGGACGGCGGTTCTCCAGAATATTCAGCGCTTCCTTGCCATCGGCGGCCTCGACGATGGTATGACCGTCCCGCTTGAGAAAGTCGCTGACCAGACGACGGATACGCGCCTCATCGTCTGCGATTAAAATAGTAGACAATATAATTCCACCTTACATTCTTATAATACCGCAAGTATACCGCCGGTGTTTGTTCGTTGTGTGAACAAAATCATGGGTTTTCAATTTTTGTTGAACGGGAGGTTGCTGCTTGAGAAGCGAACGGGTCTTGCCTACCCTACTGCTGCACATATCGGCTACTCAACGCAAAGGGCGGCGTAACAGCGCCGCCCAGAGGTTTTATTGGTTATTATGCTCAGCACCGCCGGATTAGGCTGTATACAACTCATAGCTATACGGAATCCACAGTGCGGGCAGGCTGCTGTCGGCTGTTGCCTTGTGCATGGTCAGCTTGACGTATTTGCCGTTTTCTTTACCGGTATTCGGGTCGGTAAAACGATAAGTTATTGACGCAAATTCGTTATTTTCGCCGTAAATCTGCTCGGAATCGCTGTCGAACCTGCCGTATTTATCGTTCAGGCCGAGGAAAGCTCGTGCTCCCTGTTCGGGTGTCTGGTCGCTTTGCAGGGTTTGCTGTATCGTTTTCTGCTCACTGTCGGAGTAAAGCGTAAACTCGAGTCTACTGCACAGCAAATCAAACTGCTCTGCGGTCAATCCCTTTGCAGAATCGGCCAGATGCTCCACCGTTGTCGGTTCGGTATTGGTAATATCCTTGAAAGTCACCCTATCAGCGGCATAGACCTTATACTGTGCTTCGGTTGTCCAGTCGATACGGCTGACATAGACCTCACAGGAATTATTATCCGTATTCACGGCAACCTGATACGGCTGGTCATGCTGTGCGCCCATATGCAGGACCGCATAATGTGCACCGAGACTTGTCAGCAGCTGCGCACGGCGAACAGTACCGTCCTTATCCGTCAGGTCGTCGAGTGCAAAATCATCCGCGGTGATATTCTGCGCGGCAGTGAGCATTTCCTTGTACTTGGCGGCAATCTCCTGATTGGACGGGTCATACTGCACATCGGATACATATTCGAGCAGATACGTCAAGCCGTCCTTCTGCGCAAGCTCCTTAGCCGGAACCGGATAATTCTCCGTCCAGTTATCGCCGTATGCACTATGCAGAACAGCAGTCGCATCCGCGCGTAATGTCATAATTACACCGTCCTCGGTCGAGTCGCGGCTGTCATCGCCCATGGCATTCTTCATGCCGAACAGAATACTGTCGTCCTCCGGATTGCGCTTGGCGTAGCCGTTATCAACGAAGGACTGCGGCAGCTTGAGACTGTAATTCAGCGAATCGTTGTAGTAATCCGTTGAGGTAATATCGCTGTCCTCGTTCTCGTCCGCACTGTCGCTCCCGCTTGTATACACCGCCGTTGCCTTATGCTGAATATGGCTTGCGTCCGTGTATTCCAGCGTGACAGCATGGTAGAACGGATAGCTGATGGTACTCGAGAGCATTTCGCCAAGGCTCGTCGGCACGGTATAGACCCAGCCATCGCCGGATTTCTGCAGCGTGGTCTGCTCGTCGATCACACCGAACTTCGAGCCGTCCTCCCAGTTCACCAGCCGATTAGTGATTTCCACACCGCCGACCGGCTCGGTCTCAAATGTGAAGGTGATGGTATCGCCAACCTGCAACAGCGGTGTATCACCGCTCATAATAGCATCCAACGCATTGACACCGGCGTACAGCTTCTCTTTTCCGCTCTGCACTGTGATGTCCTCGGTAATACCGATTGGCTGCCAGTAACCTGCGTCTGTCTGCTCCATGACTACATAAGCCGGCGCGAGATTATCTCCAAATGTCAGCTTGACCTGTGCAAGCTGTGTGCCGTCCGCGCTGTCACCCTGCCAGAGCGTATTGGTATCCTGCAAAAGCATCAAATAGGAGTCGCCGTGCAGCGCCATGCCGAAATACTGCATAGCCGCCTGTGCCGGATCGGCGTAGCCTCTTATCATCTGCGTATCCATGCTGTCGATGTACTGCGGCACGGTCGGCCACGACAGACCGGTCGCATAGTACGTCCGGAACAATTCGCTCTGCATCGTGCTGTCCGTACTGAGTTCGAGGATATCGCCGATCACCGAGCTGTTTTTGTTCTCGCTGATGGTCTGCACGATGTACGCCGAGCGAACATCGTCCGGTGCGCTACTCGTGTATCGGAATACGACCGTGTAGTCCTGCTCGTCGTCGGTGGGTACAAGCACGAAATCCGTTGCAGATGGCGAGGACGGACCGTATTTCCACGTCCACTGCTCGCCACCGGTCATAGCCATCTGCTGCGCGATAAGGTCTTTCTGACCGTCCGGCGTCAAAATCGGGAAAATATACTGCGCACTCTTGTGCAGCACACCGCGGGCATACTGCTGCGCGAGGTCCGCCGCGGTGCGGGAGCGAACGCCGCTGCCGTCCGTCCAGTCCTGCGGCAGCCAGCCCTGACCGAACTGGTTGACCATCGTGACAACAACCTTGCTGTTATCCTTAAACGTGAAAGTTACCTTGCGGATGTCGTTGTACGGTGCGGATTCTTCGTCGCTGCCCTCAACCTGACTGGCCGCCGGGAAAATACCGAGCAGCACTTCTGCTGCATTTACTGGGTCGCTGATATTGTAGCCGTTTGTGATTTTCCACTGGTTACTGTCCGAGAGAAAATCCGGCAGACCGAGGTCATTCTCATACAACAGCTTAAATTCATCCAGAGAAGTCACGCGGCCGTTTTCCGGCACAATTTCGCTGTTCGATACGGCCCACTCTCCATCCTGTTTTGCAAAGGTCAGCTTTTGTACCACACGTCCGGGAATGGTTTCGCCCGGATTATCGCTGAACTCTCTATCCGTGATCAAATAGGTGTCTTTCCCGTCCAGTTTGACCGTATAACCGAGATTTTCCGCCTCATTCGCCTGTTTTTGTGCCAGCTGTATACGCAGCTCTTTCGTTAGACCCTTATCGTTATCACCGACCGCGATCGTGCAGCTAAGCGAACCGACCAGTAGCGCGATCATCACAACGAGCGCGACACCGCGTTTTTTGACCGACTTGTCAAACAGTCCCTCAAACCGGCGCATGAGCGTCTTTTTGTCATCACCGAAGCAGGATACCAAAGCCTTTCTCTTTTGCGCCTGCGCGATAGCCGACCGCAGGATGGTCTCGCCGTAGGCTCGGCGGTACGCGCCATCGTGTCCGCGAACAACCGCATCGTCGCACGCCGCCTCAATATCCTCCTGCGCGAATCGCGCGATCAGATGCACCAGTGGATTGAACCAGTGCAGACAGCGTGCCGCCAGAAGCAGCAGCTTGAGCCACAGATCGCCATGCTTGTAATGCGTCAGCTCGTGGCGGAAAATGAACGCCGCGTCCGTCCGGGAAATGTGCTCATCCGGCAGATACAGCGTCGGATGGATAAATCCTGCCAGCATTGGGCAATCCGCCGCCGCAGATACCCGCAGTGGGATTTCCCGGTCAATAACCAGATCGGCGCACTGCTCCTGCAAAATCGTGTGCAAATCCGCGCGTTCGACCGAACGGGACTTACCTTTCAGGCTGCGTATCAGCCGGTAATAGCCAATCCCCTGCCAGAGTACGCAGGCAATCACGCCTGTCAGCCACAGCGTCAGCAGAATGTCGGTAATATCCACGGTCTTGACCGTGCCGGTATCTGCCGCGCTGAGCGTTTGCGCCTGCGTGCCCGTCACCCATCGGGTTGGGTTCTGCACAACCGGAAGTCCGGCTTGCCGGAACGCCGTCTGGTCGCTCTGCACCACATAGCTGGTGCGCGGCATGACCTGCACCGGCGCCTGCGGCAGTGTCAGCTGCACCGGAACGAGCAGCCGCAGCGCGAGAATCGCCCACACCACACATACCATACGGGCCGGATAGCGTTTTTTCATCAGCCGCCGCAGAATGAGCGGCACGAGCGCCGCCAACGATACGGTCAGGCCGATCTGCATCAGATTGTTGAGCAGTTTTTCCGAGAATTGCAGCATAAGATCCCCTCCTTAGTGCGCCTGTCTGTCGAGGAACGCGCGCAGCTCGTCGATGTCCTGCTCGGTCAGCGCGCCCGCATCCGACAGACTCGCGACCAGATTTTTCACCGAGCCGCCGCACAGCCGGCGCAGAAAACCGACGCTCTCGCGCTGACGGTAGTCCTCCTCGCTGACGAGCGGCGTGTACAGGTTTTGCCGTCCCTCCTTCGTGCAGGAAAGAAATCCCTTGTCGCACAGGCGGGACAGGAACGTGAGCACGCTGGTCATTTTCCAATCCTTATCCGCGTGCTGCTGCACCTCGGCCGCCGTGACCTGTGTGCCCAGAGACCAGATGGTCTGCATGACCTCCAGCTCCGCATCGGGCAATCGCTTGTCGTTTCGCATAGTCTAACCCTCCTTCTATTCTACAAATGTAAAACACCTTTTATTGCTTATATTCTACAATAGTAGAAGATGGTTGTCAATCCTTATTGCACAAATTCCCACAAAGTGCGCTGACATATACAAATTGTTTACATTTTGTAATTTTTATTGCGTTGACAGTGCTGTTTTTTTAGGATATGCTTTAATTAGATGCGTTTGATTTATCAATTCGGCACGGATTTTTCTACACCGGCTGAGCGGGGTATGCGAACTGCCGCAGGCGGGTTCGCCCTATCCGGGCGGCAGTCTTTTTTCTGCACCGGCTGACCGGGGTATGCGAACTGCGTAAGCGTGTTCGCCCCTAACGGGCGGGAGGTTTTTCGCTGAGGTTCAGCGAGGGATTCGCCGCCGCTGCGGCGGGAACGTCGCGGCACCCGCCGCGGGGGCAAAAAGGAAGGACAACCTGCGGTTTTCCTTCCTCTTTGAACTCCTACCTTTCCCTTGTTAGATAGTCTGGCGAAAATCGGAGAGCGGCGACCGCTCCGAAACAGGAGAACGACAGTCGGGTTACCACTGCGTTTGTTTCGTGAAATGTTCGCAGTTCACAGATAACGTACTGCTACACAGGTCGGAGGGTCAACGCAGGCGCGACACAAGGTGAAACCACATATGTAGCAGAACGGTATCCGGCACTGCGTATAGGTTTCGACATGGGAGCACACTGTGCTCCTCTACGGTAGAAAAATCCTCTGCCGTTCCCCTATCTCGCAGCGGTCACATGTCGGTAATCTGCACCAGACCCTCCCAAAAGGAAGTGGGAGTTAAGAGGGTAGAAACCTTGGTGTCTACCCTCTTGCCCCGCCGCGGGGCGCGGCGAACTCCCGCGCTCCGCAGAGCGCAGCTCCCCGCTTGATTTCAGGCGAAAACCCGCCGTTCACAACCAGAAAAAGTTTACAGAAAACCCAAAGGAGTTAATTTTCCATGCGAAAAACCGTTTCGCTCGTATTGGCCATCTGCGGCACGCTGCTGCTTCTGTTGCTGTTCGCCACCGGACGTTTGATCTATATCCACGTTTACAGCCAGGACTTTTCCGACATCGCGGAAACCGGACCGCAATCCACCATCACCCTCACGGAGAACAACGTGGAGGTACCGCAGACCGATGACAACCAGAAAACCGCCATCATACAGCTTCTCAGTGAGCAGACCTACACCGCCTATCCGCACTTTATCAAGCCCAGCCAGAACAAGCTGACTGCCAACCGCCTGACCGTGACCTTCCAGAACGGCAACTCGATCGGCGTGAACACAGACGGCTATGTGTTCGTCAACGGCAAGCTGCGCGCCATCAAGAGCGGTGACGGACGCAATCTGTACCACGATCTGTTCGTGCTGTTCTATCCTACGGCGAAGGAGTAACAGCATATGAAAAAATTAACCGCTTTATGGCTGTCCCTGCTGCTGGCGTTCGGCACGCTGACCGGCTGCGCCGGTCAAATCGGCATCATCGGCGGTGCGGACGGACCGACCGTCATTGTCACCTCGGACATCGCTTCCGCTGTTTCCGTCACCGAGGATGGGCAGTATGACAGCAAGGACGAGGTTGCCGCCTATCTGACCGAATATGGGCACCTGCCCTCCAACTACATCACGAAAAAGCAGGCACAGGCACTCGGCTGGCAGGGCGGCTCGCTCGAGCCGTATGCACCCGGCTGCTCGATCGGCGGCGACCGGTTCGGCAACTACGAAGGCACCCTGCCGGACGGCAGCTATCACGAGTGCGACCTCAACACCCGCGGAGCCGACAAGCGCGGCGCGGAACGGCTGGTCTACGCGGATGACGGCCGAATCTACTACACCGCCGACCACTATGAAACATTTGAAGAAATCACAGAATAACAATTCAAATTTCGGGGGAAATGAGAATGAAAGAACTGCTTTTGGACGCGGAAACGCTGTACACGCGCGAGCAGCTGCACGATGTGCTGACCAAGGTGTGCGGCTTCCCTGCCGACTACGGTCGCAATCTGGACGCACTGTACGACCTGCTGACCGCCTATCCGGCGGCGCGGCTCACGCTGCGGCACCCGGAGATGCTGGTCGTACATCTCGGCAATTACGGCGAGCTGGTGCTCCGCGTGCTGGCGGACGCGGCCGCCGAAAATCCGGCGTTTACGCTCAATGTACAGTAACAGACAAAACAAAAACCGAGGCATCCGCCTCGGTTTTCTTTTTATTCCGGCTTGCTTGCAAGCCGCACCCGCATGGCAGGATTTCGTCCAGAAATCCGAGCCATTGGCTCCGCCGCAGCGGACAGCGCGTAAGCGCGCATATAATAGAAAAAGGCGGTCTATGCCGCCTCTTTTCATAAAATCCCGCGACATGTGCGTGGGATTTTATACAAGTAAGGGATTCTGTGTGCCCGCAAAGCGGGCGCGCAGAATCCCGCCCCAGACATGTCCGAGCTATTGCTCGGCATGTCCTCCTCGATCACGAGCGTGGTCGTGATCGAAGTTAGAATACGGTTACGACTGCACCCTTATAGGTTTCGTCAACGTAGTTCTTAACGTCGTCGCTCTGCAGCGCCTTCTTGAGCGCCTGAATCTTGTCGCTGTTCTCCTCACCGGAACGGCAAGCAACTACGTTTACATAGACCTTAGCGTAGTCCGGATTCTCGGTGATGAGGGAGTCCTCAGAGGCGTTCAGGTCTGCCTGCAGTGCATAGTTGCCATTGATAACAGCAAGGTCAACGTCTGCCAGAGAACGCGGCAGCTGCTCAGCGGCGATCTCCTGAATGTCCAGGTTCTTCGGGTTCTCGGTGATATCCAGCTTGGTAGCGTCAGAGGTCGGGTCAATGCCGTCCTTCAACTTGATCAGACCGGCATCCTGCAGCAGAAGCAGTGCGCGGGTCTCGTTGGAGCCGTCGTTCGGGATGGCAATAGAAGCGCCGTCCTTCAGTTCCTCGATGGAAGCGGTCTTGCCGGCGTAAATGCCGAACGGCTCGTAGTGCATATCGAATGCAGAAACCAGATCCGTGCCGTTCTCCTTGTTGAAGTTGTTCAGGTACGGGGTGTGCTGGAAGTAGTTTGCATCCAGATCACCGTCAACCAGTGCGGTGTTCGGCTGCACATAGTCGGTGAACTCAACAACATTCAGGGTGTAGCCCTCAGCCTCGAGTGCATCCTTTGCCGCATTCAGGATTTCAGCGTGCGGAGTCGGGGTTGCGCCAACGGTGATCGTCTTGTCGTCGCCTGCTGCGCTGCTGTTGTCAGCTGCAGCGCTGTCGGTCTTGCTGCCGCCGCAAGCGGTCAGTGCGGTCAGGCACAGGGCGCCTGCCAGAATTGCTGCGATTGTCTTCTTCATGGGAATTCGCTCCTTTTCTGATATATATCATTTTTAATGATAACAAAATAAAATTGAGAATGAAAAACGATTATCTGTTTCTCTTATCCAGATGGTGTGCAAGGCGCATGCCGACCTCCTGGAAAATCTGAACAACGATAACGATGATGATAACCGCTACCAGCATGATCGGGAAATTATAGCGGTTATAGCCGTAGTTTACGGCTACGGTACCCAGACCGCCGCCGCCGATAAAGCCTGCCATTGCGGAATAGCCGAGGATGGTAACGACCGAAATCGCGCCGCCGACCATCAGGGACGGCTTTGCCTCCGGCACGAGCACCTTCCACACGATCTGCCACGGGCTTGCACCCATGGACTGTGCGGCTTCGATCACACCGAACGGCACCTCCTTGATGGAGGACTCGACCATGCGGGCTACATACGGTGCTGCCGCAAAGGTCAGCGGAACAATCATCGCGGTGGTGCCGATGGCCTTGCCGACGATCGCGCGCGTAATCGGCGTAATCATAACGGCAAGAATCAGGAACGGGATAGAGCGCAGGATATTGACAACCACGCCCAGAACCGTGTTGACGATCGGCATCGGACGAATGCCGCCCTTATCGGTAACAACCAGCGTCAGACCGAGCGGCAGACCGATCGCATACGAGATAACGGTCGAAACAATGACCATATACAGGGTTTCCCAAAGGCTCTGCGCCCAAACATTAAACGGAAGCATAATCGGCTACCTCCTCTGCGTGTACGTTCTGGGTTTCGAGGTACGCCAGTGCGCGTTTTGCCGCGCGTTCGTCCTCGGGAAGCTGCAGGATCATCTGACCGTAAGCCTTGCCATCCATGTTCTTGGTGTCCGCGAACATAATATTTACCGGCGCCTTGCACTCGAGCACCATGTTGGAGATCACCGGCTCGAACGACGAATTGCCGTCAAACACAATGCGGCAGTACCGCTTGCCGGTCGCAAGAGAATTGCGCTTGCCGTCCGGATAGATAAGCTGCTTGGCCATTGCGGATTTCGGTCGGGTGAACACCTCGTCCACCGTGCCAACCTCGGCAATACGGCTGGAATCAATAATCGCAACTCTCTGGCAGATTTCCTCGATGACCGCCATCTCATGCGTGATAACGATGATGGTGATGCCGAGCGTCTTGTTGATCTCCTTGAGCAGCGCGAGAATGGAGCGCGTTGTCGTCGGGTCGAGTGCGCTTGTCGCCTCGTCGCACAGCAGGATTTTCGGGTTGGTCGCAAGTGCTCGTGCAATCGCCACACGCTGCTGCTGACCGCCGGACAACTGGCTCGGATAGTTATCCGCTCGGTCTGACAGACCGACGATCTCGAGCAGCTCACGCGCCCGTTTTTCCGCATCTGCTTTGCTCGTTCCCGCAATCTCCAGCGGAAAACAGATATTCTGCAGTGCGGTTCTCTGCTGCAGCAGGTTGAACTGCTGGAAGATCATACCCATCGACCGGCGAGCCTCGAGCAGCTGCTTTTTGCTCAGTCTGCCGAGTTCCTCTCCGTCCACCGTTACCGTGCCCTCGGTGGGCTTCTCCAAAAAGTTGATACAGCGTACCAGTGTGGACTTGCCTGCGCCCGAAAGACCGATAATGCCGAAAATCTCGCCGCGATAGATATCAAGGTCGATACCGTTCAGCGCAACTACCGTTCCGGCTCTGCCGCGAAAGGTCTTGTTCAGGCCCTGAATCCGGACGATCACATCCTGTGCCACATTCATTCCTCCTTACATTTTCAAAAGAAAAGCGGAAAGCAGGTTTCTGCTTTCCGCCCGTTTTCTGTATCAGCCGCATGAAAAGCGGCCCGCCTATGCGTTTCAGCCTTACGGCTGCTTCGCAGAAAAACGAGCAGAACCACACATCATGCACATTTCCATTCGAACTGCACGCACTGTGATTTCCTCCTTTTCCTACGGTTTTATAAATAATCTAAGCTGTGGGATAAGTATAGCTTTTTGCAGACGATTTGTCAAGTAGTTTTGTCCAAACAGAACACAAAATACGATCACTCGATCAAATACTGCTTAACCAGACGGGCATAGAACATATTGCCGTAGGCATAGCGCCAGCCACCGTTTTCCTTCACCGCCATCGGATTGTCGTACTGGACAGTGTTGCCGCCGGACTGCTCCTCCGCGAACTTTTCCGCCAACTCGGTGCTGTAAACGCCGTTGAACTTGGCTGCGTAATCGAGAAAACCGCTGCCGTAATTATACGCCTGAATGATGCAGTCCAGATCACAGTCCAGCGATTTGCCCTTACGCAGCAGGTGTGCAAAATAGGTGCATCCCTGCCGGATCGAGCTCTCCTCCTCGAGTGAATCGTTCGGCAGACCCGCGCTGCCGGAGGACTGCATGATATCGGTCAGCTTGCCGCCGCTCTCCACCTGCATGATGGCCAGCAGTACATCCGTGTACTCCGGAATGCTGTTCTGTTCGGCGTATTTCTGCACCACCGGCTGATAGTACATAACCGACTGATAGACATTCACTGCCTTGGCTACCTGCTTGACCTCCTCGGTCGCGCTCGTGCCGGAATTGCCGGTATCACCGTCCGCGCCGCTCTGCTGCGGTGTGCTGATCAAATGCCGAAAGGCGAAAATAAGCACAACGAGCAGGACTGCCAGCCCGAGCAGTGCAAACTGCCGACGGCGTGCCCGCTGTCTGCGGCGCACTTCCGCCTCAGGCAGACAGCGTCTGACCGTTTTCTGCGTTCTTACCGGCTGCATATGCCGCGTACTGCGATGTGCATGGGCGGATTTCCGCCGATAGCTGCCTCTGTTATGTCGTTTTTGTTGCTTTCTTGCCATGTTATCGCTTTCCTGTGACAAAGTGGTTGTCTCTCACCGGTGACCGGGCGAAACCTTCCCTGTCACCATTGGCATTATTGGCTATTTTACCACAACATTGCGTTTTGAGCAACATTTCAGGCGATTATCATGTAATATCTTCCAATTCCGATTTACTCCGCAGCAGCCCCTCCTGCTGTGCCCAGTCGCGCAGCACGCGGTTTTTTTCGTTGACCGGACCAAACAAATCCAGACAGCAGACCGCATTTCCGCACTGTCGTACAAGCGCCTGCGCACGCGCGTAAGCGTCCTCGCCGATTGGCTGATACGCCCGCTCGGTGACGGTCTCGACCGCCAGAGCACGAGCCGTCGGCAGCTCTACATCGTTCTCCGGCAGAACGCCTGCCGCGAATGGAATGCCGCGCCGCTGCAGTCTGCGGTACAGTGCCGTTCCGCTTCCGCCGCCGCCGATAACGAACACGCGCGGCTCGCCTGTCACCCGCTCGAGCTCCAGACTGCCGAACTGCTCGTTATAAGTGCCGCGCTCGAGGTCATACAGGGTGCGGATGTAATCGCCGGTGAATACCTGCTCCGGCGTACCGCAGCGCTCAATTCTGCCGTTGTGAACGCAGATGAGCCGATCGGACAGCTTCTGCGCCAGATCAATCTCATGTAGCGAGAGAATGACCGCCACCTGCTTTTCGCACACCAGCTGCTTGAGCACGGTCAGCAGTTCCAGCTTGTAGCGAATGTCGAGGAAGGAGGTGGGTTCATCGAGCACAATGACCTCCGGCTCCTGGCAGATGGCGCGGGCCAGCAGCACACGCTGCCGCTGTCCATCGCTGATGCAGGAAAAATCGCGGTCGGCAAGTTCATCCGCGCCGACAAGCGCAAGCGCCTCGTCCACCTTGACGCGGTCCTCGTCACTGAGCAGACCCAGCCGTCCGGTGTACGGATAGCGGCCTGCGGCCGCCACATCCCAGCAAGTCATCAACTCCGGCCGCACATGCTCGGTGAGCAGCACGGACATCGTGCGCGCAAGATCACGCTCGGGCAGGGTCTGCAGCGATTTGCCGTCCAGATACACCGTACCGCCGATGAGCGCCAGCTGACGAATGAGGCTTTTGAGGATGGTCGATTTACCCGAGCCGTTCGGACCGATGAGCGTTAAAATCTCACCGCGGTGAACACTCAGGGCGATGTCGCGGATGAGCGGCACACCGCGGTAGCCGACGGTCATTTCTTTTGTTTCGACAAAAGGATGGGACATTTTGTACCTTCTTCTTTAACATGATTGCTTACGAAGCAAGAGAATCTTGCCTACCCGGCAGGGGCGCCGTTCCCACAGCGAAGGGCATAAGGGTGGACACCAAGGTTTCCACCCTTATGAATCCCGTTTCCTTTTGGGATAGCACGGCGAAATTTGCAGAGCTGAGACTCGCAAAGGAACGGTAGTCGGGTTACTCTTTCGTGCCTTTCTCCGCCTTTTCGCAGTTCACAGATAACATACTGCTACACATGCGGGTTCATCTACGCTGGGTGCGGCACAAGGTGAATTGCCCGAAGGGCAAGAGAGGGTCCCCTGGGGGATGACAGTGCCGCACAACTCGTTAGCGCGTTATGATAGGCAGGGCCTACACAGGATAAATGGTATCAAACGAGAAATTCGCAGGTGCCTTCTGGTATAACGTGCAAACGGGTTGCGCGACACGGTTATGTCGCGCCTGCGGAGACTAAACTGCCTGTGTAGCAGCAAGGAATCTGGCACTGCGAATATGTTACGACATGGGAGCACACTGTGCTCCCCTACGATAGGAAAAATCGTCTGCCGTTCCCCCTTTTCGAAGCGGTCGCCGGTCTCTGATATGCGCCAGACTATCTAACAATAGGAAACTGGAGTTCCAAGAGGATAGAAACCTTGGTGTCTATCCTTTTGGTCCCCAAGCCAAGGGTTGGCTCCCACTCCCTCTGCGTGAGGACGCAGACTCACCCTCTGGAGGACTTCCGATGCACCATAATATAAATGACGACCGGTGCACCAAACAGGGCGGTCACGGTGCTGATACTCAGCTCCGTCGGTGCAAACACCGTCCGCGCGATGAGATCGCACAGCAGACAGAATCCCGCACCGCCGAGAAAGCACGCCGGTATCATCAGGATCGGCTTTGCCGTGCCGAACAGGCTTTTCGCAAGATGCGGAACCGCGATGCCGACGAACGAGATCGGCCCGGCAAACGCCGCTACACACGCCGAGAGCACGCTCGACAGCAGGATCAGCACCACGCGGAACGCGGTGATGTTGACGCCCATACTGCGGGCATACCCCTCTCCGAGCTGGTACGCACCGATCGGCTTGGACAGCAGGAACACGCTCACGAGCGACACCAGCACCACCGGCGTCATCACGCGGATATTATCCCAGGAAATGCCCGAAAAGCTGCCCATCGACCAGTTATGCAGGTTGACAATATTGGAATCCTCGGCAAAGGTAATGACGAAATCCGTCACCGCTGAGCAGATATAGCCGATCATCACGCCGCTCACGACCAGCAGCGGCATCTGCCGCACGCGCTGCGCGATGAGCAGCACAAAGCCCATCGAGAGCATAGCTCCCGCAAAGGCAGCTGTTATCATGACAGCAGAGCCGAGCACGCGTCCGCAGGACAGCGCGCCGATCATCGTCAGCGCGACCGTCAGCTTGGCGCCCGAGGAAATACCCAGCACGAACGGTCCCGCGATCGGGTTGGCGAAAAAGGTCTGCAGCAGAAAGCCGGAGACCGACAGCGCACCGCCGAGCAGAATGGCCGCGAAGATACGCGGCAGGCGAATCTCCCACACGATGACCGCATTGTCGCCGCTGTGCGTCAGCAGAATCTGCGCGACCTCTCGCACTGACAGGTGCAGGCTGCCCGAGTTGACATTCCACACGAACAGCACGGCCAGCAGTGCCAGCAGCATGGCAAACGCGCCCGCATAACGCATTTTAGGCTGCGGTTTCATGGGAAATCCTCTCCTTTCAGGACAGTTTGTGTAAGTATTTCAGGGTGGACGGATCGCCGTCTGCAATGACGGTATGGAAGTCGCGGATCAGCTCGTCCAGCTCCATTGTGGACTGGTACAAGTTCTTCTCCGTACACCACACATTGCCGGTTTTCACGGCCTTGAAGTCCGCAAGCAGCGGGCTTTTTTCCAGCAGCTGGTCAAGCGTCTGCAGCTCACTGTCGATGGTGGCGTTGTAGATCATCACGTCCGCGTCCTTGGCTCCGGCGTAAAAGCTTTCCATCTGCATATTGACGGTGGACTTTGCCGTATCGTCCGTCAGATCATCAAAAATGTACTTTCCTCCTGCCAGACTGAGCATCTCCGCGATATAATCCGTGGATTTGCGAACATTGACCGCACCGTTTGACGTGATGTAAAAGAACGAAACCGTCTTGCCGGCTGCCGGCTTCTGCAGGATGTCCACAATGCCGTCCACCTTATCCGCAAACAGCTTTTCCGCCTTGTCCTCGCAGCCGAGCAGCGTGCCGTACACCTTGATCCATTCCATGCGGCCGAGTGCGTGCGGCTCGTAGCTGGAACGCTCGACAAACACCGGAATACCCAGCTTTTCGAGCTGCTCCTTGACCTCAGGCGTATGGTAGATCATGGTGTTCTCAATAGCAAGATTGCAGTCAGCGGAGTAGATGGTCTCGTAATCCGGCGCGCTGTACTTGCCCGCATAGGTGATCTTGCCGTCCGCCATCGCCTGCTTGGCTTCATCGATGTACCAGCCGTCCTGCCTGGTGCCGGACAGTGAAATGCTGTCCAGCGCATCCAGTGCAACGAACTGGTCCATGACACTTGAGGAAACCAGATAAATGCTGTCCAGCGGCTGCTGCAGCACCACGATATCTGCGTCCAGACCGTCCGGCACGGACGCGTTTTCCGGAACGACCAGATAACGTGCGTCGTCCTTCACGGTAATGAGCGAATAGCCGCCGTCATAGTGATCGACCGAGAAGCACTCGGCATACTCCAAATCCATGCTGTCGGTCGACTGCATGTCGCTCCACGAGACCGCCGCCTGCGTCTGTGCGGTCGATTGCCGGGCAGTTCCGCAGCCGGACAGACCGCCGAGCAGCAGTGCCGCACTCAGGCACCATGCTGTAATTCTTCTCATTTTGCTGCCGGAGCGATGGACGCAGAGTCAAAACGCAGCGTGTACTCGATCTCGTGCGGCTCACTCATTGCGGTGGTGTCGGCTACGACCGGCATCGCCCAGTCAAAGCCCGCAACCGGAATTTCAAACGTGGAGTGCTCATTTTCGATCACAGCATCGTACTTTTCGTCGTTCACCTTCATGTAATCGTAGTTTTTGCTGCTCCAGATGATCTTAGCCGTCACCTTGCCGCCCGAAACGGTCAGCGCTGCGGGAGATTCCACGCTTGCACGGCCGGAGCCGCCGGAAAGCGTTACGTCAGCGGTGTAGGTGCCGTCTGCGAGAGACAGGCTCTCAGCGGTGGTCATTACGCCGTCTGCCAGTGCGTCTGCCGGCAAAGAGTCCGCACGGAACACCAGGGTGCGGTCGTACCACTTCTCCTTCTTCTTGCTGAAGGCTGCGCAGTCAATGCCCTCATCGAGCGCCTTAACCGGAACGGTAAAGCTGTGTGTGCCGTCGGCTTCCTCGGTGAACGGAATGTAGTCGGCCTCCTCGGCAGCGGCAGCCTCCTCGCCGGTGCCCATATAGACGTACAGATAACCGGTACCGCCCATGTGCATCTTAGCGGTCATTTCGCCGTTCTTGACGGTCAGCTCGCACGCGGTGACGTTGAACATGTTGGAGCTGGAATCGACGGTTACATCGTAGGTACCGTCCTTCACTTTGTCGCCGGTGATCGGCGTCATACCGTCCTCAACAACGTCCTCGACACCGGCCATATCGGACGCAGAAGCGACCTGAGAGGTGGTGCTGCTGTCCTGCGCGGAGGTGTCCTGCTGGGTGCTGCCGCCGCAGGCGGACAGGAGCATGAATGCCGCAAATACGGCGCTTAACAGTGCTTTTTTGTTCTTCATTGTGGTTTCTCCTTTGTTTTGCGATATAAACGGGATTTTGATGAATGGCTGCCATTCGGGGCATTTGCGCTTGAGAAGCGAACGGAATCTTGCCTACCCGGCAGGGGCACAAGGTGAATTGCCCGAAGGGCAAGAGAGAGTCCCCTGGGGGATAACCGTGTCGCGCAACTCTTTTACGCGTTGTTACTCACAGCACCTGCGAATGACACCTATCGCATTTTCTTCACTCTAGGTATAATTTTCCATTCTCCATTTTCAATTCTGCATACCAAAAATCGACAATCAAAATCTCACAAAAACAGGGTCCGTCCGCATTCCACGGCTCGGACCCTGCTGTTTACTTGATTTACTTCAGGGAATCAATCGCTGCCTGTGCGTGTGCAACAAACAGATCCTGGATTGCCTGCACAGAGCCAAGGCCCTCAACTACGGTGGTTACCTCGAAGCCTGCCTTCTCAAACTCGGTCTTCCAGGAGCCGTCCTCGTCGCCTGCCATATCGTTATTGGCATGGTCGCCTGCAACGATCATCAGCGGACGCAGAACGACCTTCTTATAGCCGCCTGCCTTAACGGCTGCGATTACGTCATCGAGGGACGGAGTTGCCTCAACAGTGCCGACAAAGTAGTTGTCGTAGCCTGCGGCCTTGAGGGTCTCCTGCATCTTGGTGTAAACGCTGTTGGAATCCGCCTCGGTGCCGTGACCCATGAAGCAGATTGCGGTCTCGCCGTCGTCATACTCCTTGGTTGCGTCTACGATGGCATTCATAACCTTCTGGAAGTCGTCGTCAGAGGTCAGCAGCGGCTCACCGAGCACGATCTTCTCGAAGGAATCCGAATAGCCTGCCAGCTCATCCTTGAGGTCGTTGTACTCCAGGCCGTTCATCAGATGGGTCGGCTGAACAACCAGAGTCTTGACCTTGTTAGCTACGGCGCGGTCCAGTGCCTCGGTTACGTTGTCAATCTTCTCGCCGTCACGCTTGTTTACATGGTCGATGATGATCTGGCTGGTGAAGCCGCGGCGTACCGCGTAATCCGGGAACGCCTTCTGCATAGCCTTCTCGATGGCACCGATGGTCTCACGGCGGCTGTCGTTATAGCTGGTGCCGAAGCTGACTACGAGCAGCTCGGTATCGCCAATTTCATCCTGATTCAGCGGATCGTCCAAGGAAGCGTCACCCGTTTCATAGTTTTCGTCCGGATCGGTCTGATCCTGCGCATCGGTCTGTGCAGTGGTGTTATTGTCCTTCGTGTCATCCTCAGCTGCGGTCTTGCTGCCGCCGCAAGCGGTCAGCATGGACATCAGCATGCCGGAAACGATCAGCATAATGCCGAGCTTCTTCAGTTTGCTTACTTTGCTCATGGTTTTCCTCCTTCGTTTTGCTTGCAAAGCGAAAGCGCACACTTTGAAAGAAAAAGGGTACGGAAAACACACAGTCCCCCCATCAATATATGATGAAAGGGACTGCTTGAATCAAAAATCATGCGGTATCAGTACAATCAATAACTCGTGACCCGGAAGCAGCTTCCCGTACCAACAGACCGGCAGGTTTCCTGACTTGCGGCTCTTAAGGCAATACCGCATAATTGAACAAGGGCGATTTGCGAGTAAATTCTCGCGTACTGACGAGGCGTGGTTTTGCGGTAATACTTGATGTATTACCGTGAAATCACAACGAAGTCAGAACACAAAATTTCCGCAAAGCGCCGCAGCTTTCATCATGCGATGTTGCCTTAGAACTGCCGCCTTCCCGATACCGTAATATCAGTGACGTAAATGGCAGTCCATTTCCCGCTTACAGTGACGAGATCGTGCAGGATTTTCACCTGCTTCCCTTTTACCCGCTGCTCCTTTGCAGACAGCGGCACCGACTGTTCGCTTATTTACTTATTGCGCGGGAAATTCCCGCATTGCACGAGTATTATACTATATTTAACCGTCAATTACAACCGTTTTCCGAAGAAAAACGCGCTCTCATGTCTCCTGCGGCCGGAAAACCTTTTTCCGCACGATCAGGTAGCACACAAAGTGCGCCAGGATGGTCAGTATCCACGAGATCGGGTAGGACGCATACAGGATGAACAGCGTATGCTGCACGCGAAAGACCGTAAAAATCCAGATGATACGGAACACACATGCGCCAATCAGCGAAACGATCATTGGCAGCATGGAATAGCCCAGACCGCGTATTGTGCCCGCGAGCACATCCATCATGCCGCACAGGCAGTAGGTGACGCTGATGACCGACAGGCGCTGCATACCGAACGAGATGACCTCCAGATCATCCGAGTAGATGTGCAGCAGATGATTGCCGAGCAGATGCGCGCCGTTTCCGAGCACCAGACCGATCAGTGTGACAATGCACATGCAGCGCACGAGTGTCTGGTCGATGCGGTGATAATTCTTTGCACCGAGATTCTGGCTGGTGAAGCTGATGGAGGTCTGATAGAGCGCGTTCATCGAAATGTACACAAACCCCTCAATGTTGGCGGCTGCCGTGTTGCCAGCAACCGTTACTGCGCCGAAGCTGTTGACCGAGGACTGAATGAGTACGTTCGAGATATTGAAGATAACGCTCTGCATACCGGCAGGCAGACCGACCTGCATGATTCTCAGGAACTTATCCATGTGGAAGTGCAGACGGCGCAGGTCGAGATGGCACATGCCGTCCGATTTTACAAGGCACAGCACGGTCAGCGCCGCAGAGACACACTGGCTGAGCACGGTGGCGATCGCAGTTCCGGCAACACCCATGCCGAGCAGGCACACAAACAGCAGGTCGCCGAGGACGTTCATCACGCCTGCCGCCATCAGGAAGTACAGCGGACGCCGGGTATCGCCCACGGCACGCAGCACGGCGGCACCGAAGTTGTAGATCATGGTTGCCGGCATGCCGATGAAGTACACCTGCATGTACAGCACGGCCTGGTCGATAACCTCATCCGGCGTAGCCATCAGCGTCAGCATGGGACGTGCGAGCACAACGCCGAGCACGATCAGTATCGTGCCGCCAATTAAGCCGGTGAGCAGCGCCGTCTGGATGGTCTGCTGCACACCGTCATAATCCCGCTCGCCGTAATGCCGCGCGACAAGCACGTTCGCACCGACCGAAATACCGATGAATGAGTTGACCAGCAGGTTGAACAGCGAGGTGGTCGAGCCGACCGCCGCCATCGCATTGCTGCCCGCAAATTTGCCGACTACGACAATGTCGGTCGCGTTGAACAGCAGCTGCAGCACACCCGAAAGAATCAGCGGCAGCGAAAACAGCAGGATTTTGCTCAGCAGCGGACCGCTGCACAGGTCCATCTCGTAGCTGCGTTTCATTCGTTAAAGCACTTCCCTTCTTGCGTAAAGTTTCTCTATTACCTATATTATCTATCGGAATATCGGTGGTGTCAATGGGTGATTGTGTTTCGGACGCATTCATGGTATAGTGAAGTCACAGTAGAATGATAAATTAGGATTTGATAAAGGAGCGTGATTGCATGGAAAAAGGTGTCATTCTGAAAGTGATTAGTATTGTTTTTGCTCTCATAACCATTTTAGCAATCGCCTGTGCTATTACAGGTTCAGGAAGTGGCTTCTTGGATTTGAGCAATATTGCGAGAGCCGTATGCATCGGAGTTGCTGTAATCTGCGGTATTCTTGCATTTGTAACTTGGAAATGCTCTAAGGCAACACCGCACAATTAAAGCGGCGGTGCTTTGCGGAAATTTTGTGCCCTGACTTTGTTGCAGTTTCACGGTAATACATCAAGTATTACCGCAAAACTGCGCCTCGTCAGTACGCAAAATTTACTCGCAAATCACTCTTGTTCAATTATGCGGTATTGCCCTAAGTCAAAAGCTTGACCAATTCCAGTTTGATCAAACAAAGAAATTATTGGAAAGGAAAATAAAGAATCAGAAAGCGAAAAGAAAGTGATTGCAGATAAAGCAGCATCCAAGGAGACGATTATATGAAAAAACGCCTGTTATCTGCCGTTTTGGCGCTGGTTCTATGTGCTTATCCCGCTATGGCGGCTGATTTCGACACGCTGACAATCTCCTCCGACCGTGAGGTCATAGATGATTCTGTACTGTATGAGCTTGCCGAAGCAGACGAACCCAGCACGCTCACCTTGCGCACACCGAACGGTGAAACCGGCTCTCTGACGTTCGATGGAACAAAGTATCACCTGCAGCCGTGCGGACAGACCAACGAATTCACCTATTCGGTTTTGTTTTCCGCGGACGGCGAAAACGCCTATGGTCTCCCCTACACCGAATGGTTTATGTCCGATTCCGACATTGGACAGCACATTTTTGATCCGGTGACCGAGTGGGACGCCCGGCATATCTGTTCCGTGCCGCGCTGGCGCGACTGCGGTACACTGCGCCTGACCGGACAGAACAAGCTCAAGCCGCCGTATGCGCTGCTGACGCGCTTTTTTGCAATCCATCGAGATCGGAATGCTTCCATTTCTCTGGAAATGCAGCCTACTCTGGGACAGCCCCTGTTCCTTGCATACCATAATGGAACTTACACGCTGACCGAAACCGGTCCGAACCGGTTTATCCGCACCGAGTGGACACAGCTTGTGCCGCTGCCGACGGATGATCTGCACATGTTTTCTCTCACGCTGATCAACGCCAGCGGCGAACAGCGCCCGCTGTTTACGTTTCCACATCCGGTAACGTATCTGACATTACCTTCTATTGTGTAACAATCAAATTTGCAGGAGAGTCCCCCCGCTATGATTAGAGAATTACGAAAAGCAGATATCAATCAAGTTGCCGATATATGGCTGGATACCAATATAAAGGCACATTATTTTATCCCTGCCCAATATTGGAAAAGTAATTTGGAGCTTGTGAAAGAACTGCTGTTGCAGGCAACTGTCTATGTCTATGAGGACAATCAGAAGATACAAGGATTTATCGGGCTGAATGGTGAATATATTGAAGGCATTTTTGTTTCTGAGGCAATGCAGTCGCAGAGTATCGGTAAAATACTGCTGAATTATGTAAAGAATACAAGAAGCAAACTGATTTTGAATGTATATCAAAAAAACACACCAGCAATATCTTTTTATCAAAGAGAAGGATTTGAAATTCAGTACAGCGGCCTGGATGAAGCTACCGGGGAAAAAGATTATGGAATGGCGTGGCAGCAGAAGTAAAAACTACAGTTTTTCAAACAGTTATAGAAACACAAAACCCCGTCAAAGACGGGGGTTTCAGCTTGTCGAAAAAGTCAGATTTCTATTTTGTGCTTCGTGCGACAGCACGCATAAAATAGAATTTGCGCAGCAAATTCATAAAAACCGGGGCGTGGTCCAGACCACCCTCTCTTGCCGCTATGCGGCAATTCACCTTGTGTACCTCGGTTTTTCTTCAGCATTCGATCGAAAGCGTGGTTTCGATCGAGAGGCTGCTCGAAAAACGATAGTTTTTCGACAGCCTCAACTCCCCGTCAAAGACGGGGTTTTGTTATACCTGAATCGCAAAAAGAAAGAGTGGAAAGCGCTTCACTCTCCACTCTAACTCTATTAAAATTACTTGCTCTCCAGCAGACGGGTCGTCTCGGAAGAATCGATCAGATTGGTCATGCTGCGCAGGCTGATGCCCAGCGTAGACAGGTTGTGCATCATCGCAGAGGTTGCGGGAGCCAGCACGCCGGCAACGCCCAGACCGATCAGTGAACCGTTAAAGCCGATTACGAAGCGGTAATTGGAGTTGATGCGGCTCATCAAACCCTGTGCGATACGGCGCAGAGCAACCAGCTCAAACAGATTCTCGGCTGCGATGGTGATGTCCGCAATCTCACGGGCGATGGCAGCGCCGTCGCTGATGGCTACGCCAACGTTAGCCGCCGACAGCGCCGGAGAATCGTTGATACCGTCGCCGAGCATGATAACCGTATGGCCTGCCGCGCGTTCCTGCTCGACAAAGTTTGCCTTGTCCTCCGGCAGAACCTCAGCGCGGTAGTCGTCCACGCCGACCTCAGCCGCGATAGCCGCTGCCGTGCGCTCACTGTCGCCGGTCAGCATAACTGTGCGCTTGATGCCGAGGGCGCGCAGCGCCTTCATCACATCGCGGGCCTCCGGACGAAGCGGGTCTGCGATGCAGATAACGGCCGCCAGCTCACCGCCGATGGCCAGATACAGGTGCGAGAACTCGGGCGGGAGTGCATCATACTTCTCCTGCTCACCGGCCGGAACCGTACACTTTTCATCCTCGAAGATAAAGTGTGCACTGCCTATAACGACCTTCTTGTTTTCAACCATGCTGGAAATGCCGTGCGCTACGATATACTCAACCTGCGAGTGCATTTCCTCGTGTGCCAGATTGCGCTCACGCGCAGCGCGGACAACGGCGTTCGCCATGGAGTGTGGGAAATGCTCCTCCAGGCAGGCTGCAACGCGCAGCATGTCGTCTTCGGAACGACCACCGAACGGAATAACCCTGGCAACCACCGGGCAGGCGTGCGTCAGCGTACCGGTCTTGTCGAATACAATGGTATCTGCCTGCGCGACAGCCTCGAGGAACTTGCCGCCCTTGACCGTGATATGATACATGCTTGCCTCACGCATGGCGGACAGAACCGCCAGCGGCATAGCCAGCTTGAGCGCACAGGAGAAATCAACCATCAGCACGGACAGTGCACGGGTGACATTGCGGGTCAGTGCATAGCTGAGCGCACTGCCGACCAGCGTGTACGGCACCAGCTTGTCCGCCAGATTAGCGGCATGGCTCTCAGCAGCACTCTTAAGCTGCTCGGACTGCTCGATCATGGAAACGATCTTGTCGTAGCGGCTCTCGCCGGAGGACTGGGTGACCTCGATCACGCAGTCACCTTCCTCGATGACCGTGCCGGCATAAACCTGCGTACCCGGACGCTTTGCAACCGGCATGGATTCTCCGGTAAGCGATGCCTGATTAACCATGACTTCGCCTTCAACAACCTCACCGTCCAGCGGGATGACGCTGCCCATGCGAACCAGAATGTGATCACCGACAGCGATGTTTGACAGCGGTACAAGTACCTCTGCGTCATCGGTTTTGAGCCATACGCGTTTTACGTTGAGCGACATACAGCGTGCCAGATCGTCAACCGACTTTTTGTGCGTCCACTCCTCGAGCAGCTCACCAATATCGAGCAGGAACATAACCGAGCCTGCCGTGGAGAAGTCCCGGCGTACCATCGAAACACCGATGGACAGTGCGTCGAGCAGCTCAACCTTCAGCTCTCTGTGAATCAGGCGCTTGAGACCGCGGCCGAGGAACGGCAGCGACAGCCAGATCGTGCGTGCTATCTGCAGCGGCGTTGGCAGGAACAGCGTGCAGGCAAACTTCGTAATAACCTTGCCAACCAGCTTTTCCTGATACTCACGGTTGAGCGCACGGCCGCTGTGGGTCGGCGTCAGCGCCGTAACAGACGGTGCAGTATAGTTAAACTGAGCGATCGCGCGGATGATATTCTCGCGGTCACCGATGTAGCGGATGACAGCACAGCAGGTGCGCTCGTGCACGGCTGCGTTGAGTACACCCGGCTGATTCTGCAGATACGCCTCCAGCAGATCAGCCTGCTCCAGCGTCATGCGGTACTGCTTCATGCGCACACGAAGCCGTCCGCGGCTTTCGTGTTCAATGAATGCTTTCATAGTAAAATTACCTCCAGCTTACTTCCGGTAGATAGGAAAAGAGGGGCTCTGCCCCTCTTTGATATTCGTCCCATGAAAACCGGGAACATGTGCCTCGGTTTTCATTCCCTAAGAGGGAGAAAGCTTCCGAATGGGAACTTTCGGGCGACTTTGGAACGGCTCACAGTCCGTTCTTCCTGTTCGCCAAACCACGGTTTGGCGACAGGTTCTTATGCCTCAACCGGAGCAGCAGTCGGGTCCTCATCGGTCAGCTCAACCTCAATGTCTGCATCCTCAACAGCAGCAGCCTCTGCCTCAGCAGCGCGCTTCTCGTTGATCTCCTCTGCGGAAGCGAGGATGTCGCCGACGTTCTCCTTAACGCAGTCAACGGTATTCATAACGGTATCCTTCATGCGAAGAACCGCTGCGGTAGCATGGGTATATACGTTCTTAGCATCCTTGCTGCTCAGCAGCTTGATACCTGCGGAACCGAACAGAGTGCCACCAACAAATACGGCGATGTCCTTGTAAATCTTCTTCATAATATGTTCCTCCTATCAATCTCACTTGCGCTTACAGCCGGTAATCATCGTCATTACCATGCAGAACAACGCGGCCCATGCCCAAAAACGATGCTGCTTCATACAGTACACCTCCAAACATGGTGTGTTTTTTTGTTTGCGATTATCATATCACAATTTTTCCTGCTTGTCGCACAGCTTTAGACATGAAACGCACGGAATCGGACATTTTCGCAGTTTGTTGCCGCTAATTTTTAGTTTTATCATCAAAATAGTTGCATTTTGCTAACTTTTTCGAGCTTGTCGGCGGTACTGCGAGGGCGTCAGCTGATAGCGGCGCTTGAACGCCACACCGAACTGACTGGCGCTGTTATAGCCGACCGCCGCCGCAATATCCACGATGGAGAGCGGACTCCGATGCAGCAGTTCGGCAGCATGCTGCACCCGCTTTTCAAGCAGATACTGGTGGATCGGACGACCATAGGTCTGCCGAAATATATCCTTCAGGGCGGTCGGCGAAATGCGGAACCGTGCAGACAGCTGGTCGATCGTAAGCGGGTCGGACAGGTGCGATACCATATACTCCTGTACCTGCCTCACTGTATCGGTCAGATAGTGATCGCGGGAGACGGATTCCTGCGGTATCGTCAGCAGCGGACTGTCTGTACTGATGAGGTACAGCAGCTCAATGGCTTTGATTGCACTGTAGGCGGCTCTGTCCCGCTCCGGAACGGACTGCAGTGCCGCAGCCAGACTATCAATCCACACCGCGCTGCGCAGCACTACGCAGCCCATATGCGGAGTGACTCGTGCTTTGATTCGTGCTGCGTTGACCGTCAGACGGCACGGTGCCGCTGCGCTCTGCTCGATGAGCACCAGCTCACCGCTGAACAATCCGTCCGCGACCGAAAGGCTCTGCACACTTGCGCCGAGCAGCAGCAGTACCTCGTGCTCACGCAGGAACACTTGCCGCCCATTGGTCATGGTCAGCCGCAGACCGCCCTGCCGGCAGAACAGCACCTCGCACGGCACCTCGGATGGCTCCGCAGGCATGGCCGGCGGCACGGTCAGCGCGCAGTCAAAATCGCACACGCGCACGCCATCCATCGGCTGGGTCCAGCGTACGCAGCCGGACAGCGATGCGCCGGTATTCGGTTTGAGCAGAGTTTCCAGCACTGCGATTTCCTCCGTTGGTATATATCGGTTTATTAGGTTAGATTTTGCTAACCTGTGTTGAAAAGCAAAGCCGCTGCAAAGCGGCCTTACTCTGCTCATTTATGCAGAAAGGAAAACAGTCCCTTTTTCTCATATCGCTCCTTGGAAAAGGACGTAACGGTGTAGCCGGTAGCGTTTACCGCATCGCGGACAGCCTGCTCATCGAGATCCTGCTCAGTGAGGATAACCGTCTGCCCCTTGCCGTGAGAGGAAGTGACCTTCTTCACAGGAAATGCCTTGCGAACCGCATCGTTGACATGGCTTTCGCACATGCCGCACATCATGCCGTCAACGCCGAGAGTAATTTTCAACATGGGTGTAATGCTCCTTTTGTACCCGAGCTGGTTAGCTTTTACTAACTAACAATATATCACGAAATATCGCAGATTGCAAGGGGGAATCCTTAGTTTTGCGTAGGAGTTTGCTCATGCAGGATTCGCCGCACCCGCGGCAGGGGCAAGAGGGTAGACACCTGCGGTTTCTACCCTCTTAACTCCCGTTTCCCTTTATTTCTTAGTCTGGCGCAAACCAGAGACCGGCGACCTCTTCGATAATGGGGAACGGCAGAGGATTTTTTCTTCCGTAGGGGAGCACAGTGTGCTCCCATGCCGAAACCTATACGCAGTGCTGGATACCGTTCTGCTACACAGACGAGCTACTCTACGCAGGCGCGGCATAACCGTGCCGCGCAACTCGTTAGCGCGTTATGATAGACAGCACCTACGAGGATAAATTGTACCAAATGCCTAATCCGCAGGTGCCGTGCGGTACAACGCGCCAAAGAGTTGCGCGACACTGTTATGTCGCGCCTGCGCAGACTTTCCGGTCTGTGTAGCAGAATACTATCTGACCCTGCGAACAGGTTGAGAAAGATACGGAAGAAAAAATCCTCTGCCGTTCCCCATATTTCGGAGCGGTCACATATCGGTAATCTGCGCCAGGCTATCCACGGGAAAGGGGTGATTCTCAAGAGGGTGGAAACCGCAGGTGTCTACCCTCTTGTGCGCCCGCGCGGCGTCAGCGCAGATTCCCTTGCTTCGCAAGCGCCCCACTCCCGATGAGCACATCATCAAGATTGACAAATACCCGTAAAAAGGGTATACTAATCTTATCTGCGGGTATGGCGGAATTGGCAGACGCGCCAGATTTAGGTTCTGGTGTCCTCGACGTGCAGGTTCAAGTCCTGTTACCCGCACCAACAAAAAACGCTGTGGAATCTCTCCACAGCGTTTTTCTTTTGCTTATTTTTACTTGGACAGCTTGCTCTGTGCCTTCTGCTCAAAGCGCTCCTTCGCTACGATAGCGCGCTGGTGCGTGCCCTCACCGATCAGGCCTGCCTCATCATATGCGGCAACCTTGAAGGTGAGCATCTTGCCGTTCGGCGCGATCTCGGTCAGCTCGGTCTCGATGCGGACTTCCATGCCCTCCGGCGTAGCGGCAACGTGGCTTACGTTTACCAGCGTGCCGACCGTGGTCTTATCCTCTTCCAGCTCACCGGCTACGCTGCCTGCTGCAGTGTTCTCGATAGCTGCGATCATCATCGGGGTGGCAAACACGGATACCAGACCGCTGCCTACATTGCATGCCAGCTGATCCTTGGTTACGATGAACTTCTTCTCACCCTTAATACCAACCTGCATTGGAATCTCTCCTTTTTTCTATAGTAAGGTAAATTACTTTCTGCGGATCTCAGTCATGCCGCCCATATACGGCTGCAGCGGCTTCGGAATTGCAACCGAGCCGTCCTCACGCAGGTTGTTCTCGAGGAATGCGATCAGCATACGCGGAGGTGCAACAACGGTGTTGTTCAGCGTGTGTGCGAAGTACAGCTCCTTCGGATTCTCCTTGCCGCGGACACGGATGCCCAGACGGCGAGCCTGTGCGTCGCCGAGGTTGGAGCAGGAGCCGACCTCGAAGTACTTCTTCTGGCGCGGAGACCATGCCTCTACGTCGCAGGACTTAACCTTCAGGTCAGCCAGGTCGCCAGAGCAGCACTCGAGCGTGCGAACCGGAATGTCCATCGAACGGAAGAAGTCAACCGTGTTCTGCCACAGTTTGTCATACCACATCTTGCTCTCTTCCGGCTTGCAGACAACAACCATTTCCTGCTTCTCGAACTGGTGAATACGGTATACGCCGCGCTCCTCGATGCCGTGTGCGCCGACTTCCTTACGGAAGCACGGAGAGTAGCTGGTCAGGGTCTGCGGAAGGGTTTCCTCATCGTTGATGGTGTCGATGAACTTGCCGATCATGGAGTGCTCGGAGGTACCGATCAAGTACAGGTCCTCGCCCTCGATCTTGTACATCATGTTCTCCATTTCCTTAAAGGACATAACACCCTTAACGACATCACCGTGGATCATGAACGGCGGAATGTAGTAGGTAAAGCCGCGGTCGATCATGAAGTCGCGTGCGTAGGACAGGATGGAGGAATGCAGACGGGCAATATCGCCCTTCAGGTAGTAGAAGCCGTTGCCGGAGGTGCGGCGTGCAGCATCGAGGTCGATGCCGTCGAAGGACTCCATAATATCAACGTGATACGGAACCTCGAAATCCGGGACGACCGGATCGCCAAACTTTTCAATCTCAACGTTCTCGGAGTCGTCCTTGCCGATCGGAACGGACGGGTCAATGATGTTCGGGATAACCATCATACGGTTCTTGACTTCCTCAGCGAAGGTCTTTTCATCCTCCTCGAGCTTGGTCATCTCATCGGCCATTGCCTTTACCTCAGCCTTGATCTTCTCGGCCTCTTCCTTCTGACCCTTGGCCATCAGACCGCCGATCTCCTTGGACTTCTTGTTGCGCTGTGCACGCAGCTCGTCACAGCGGGTCTTGGCTGCACGGTACTTCGCGTCAAACTCGATGACCTCGTCAACCATCGGGATCTTCTCGTCCTGGAACTTCTTCTTGATGTTTTCCTTTACCGCATCCGGATTGGTGCGGACAAATTTGATATCCAGCATTGTGTCTATATCTCCTTTTACATTATATACGTGTTATTCTTCCGTGTCGTTCGGCTCTGCATCCTGCGCTTGCTCAGCCTGCTCCAGTGTCGCTTTGGCCGACTGGAACAGTTTGCTGATGTTCTCATCAAAGCCATCCTCGCTGCTGCCCAGCAAACGCTCCTCGCTGTATTTCGTCAGCATTTCGTCGTAGGTCTTGCGGGCATCCGCGGTCTGCTTAGCCGCCAGAGAAACGCCGATCTGCGCAAGGTACTGATACACCTCACGCTCCTCCATACGCTGCTCGGTCGCACCGACTACATCGGTTGCCGCCTGCTCACTGTCGAGCGTCTTGCGCACCTTATCCAGTGCAGTATTCTGCATATCGTACTGCTTCTGCAAATCTTCCACTTTCTGGGTTGCGCCCTGTGCCACGGTCTGCTGCTGTGTCAGCTGCGAGCTCAGGTTTTTGACCTGCTTGTCCGCACGCGACTGCGCCACATAGCTGATCAGAATCAGCGCAATTGCTACAGAAAACAGTCCGACGATATAAAAGGTCAGCGTGGTGCGGCTGAGCTTTTTCTCCGGTTTGTTCTGTTCCGGCTGCTTATTCTGCTCGTCCATTGCTTGCCTCCTTTATACACGCAGGTTTCGGAGTGCTTCACTGAGCCGCTCCAAATCCTCTGCGCCGTAGTATTCCAACGTCAGCTGGCCGCTGTGCTTGCCCTGCTGAATGCTGATCTTGCGTCCGAGGACGCCCTCCAGCTCCTTCTCCAGCTCGGCAATGTAGTCCACGGAAACCTCAGGCGGCTGCTCTGGCTTTTCGACCGGTTTTTTGTTCATGCGCTTGGCCAGCGCCTCCGACTGACGGACCGACAGGCCGACCATCTGTCTGGCTGCCTCTACGCGCTTATCCTCCTCGTTTACCGCAAGGACTGCCCGCGCGTGACCGCCGGAGATTTCGCCTTCGCTGACCATCGTACGCACCTCGGTCGGCAAAGCCAGCAGACGCAGTGCATTTGCTACCGCCGAACGTGACTTGACCACGCGCTTGGAAACCTGCTCCTGCGTCAGTCCAAACTGCTTCATCAGACGCTCATAACCTTCGGCTTCTTCGATTGGGTTCAGGTCCTGCCGCTGTAGATTTTCGATCAGTGCCAGCTCCATGACCTCGTCTTCCTCGGCCTCAAGCACCATCGCAGGAATGTCTTCCAGGCCTGCCTGACGTGCTGCACGCCAACGGCGCTCACCTGCAATGATCTGGTAGTAGCCGTCCTTCTCGCCCTTGCGCACTGTGATTGGTGTGATGACGCCGTGCAGGCGAATGCTCTCTGCCAGCTCGTCCAGAGATACCTGATCAAAGGCCTTCCTCGGCTGATCGGGATTCGGCTCGATTTTTGCCAAAGGCAGTTTTTTTGTGCCGTTATCCAGACTTTCTTCCATTAAATCGCTGGTATCACTGCCGAAAAGGTTGGACAAGCCGCCGCCCAGACCCATTTTTGCGCCTGCCATCAGCTTCTCCCCTTTCGGTCATTTTTCTTCAGAATCTCGTCCGCGAGAGCCAGATAAGCCTCTGCGCCGCGGCACATTCTGTCGTATGCCGTTATGGGCTTGCCGTGGCTCGGCGCTTCACTCAAACGCACGTTGCGCGGCACAACAGCCGAAAACACCTCGCCCGGGAAGTGCTTTTTCACTTCCTCAACCACCTGAATCGACAGATTGGTACGTCCGTCAAACATAGTCAGCAGCACGCCTTCCATCACCAGCTTGCGGTTGAGCGCCTTCTTTACCATGCGCACGGTCGTCATCAGCTGACTCAGACCTTCGAGCGCGTAATACTCGCACTGCAGCGGCACCAGAAAGCTGTCGGCTGCACACAGGCAGTTGAGAGTCAGTAGACCGAGTGACGGCGGACAGTCGATAAATACATAGTCGTAATCGTCCTTCACCTGATCGAGTACGTTTTTCAGACGATACTCTCGATCGGACATTCCAATCAAATCCAACTCAGCGCCCGCCAGATTAACATTCGCGCCCAGCAGATCAACCCACTTAGTCGATACGATGGCGCTCTTGACATCCGGTTGGTCGGCTACGATCAGGTCGTAAATCGAGGTTTCCAGTGAGCGCGGATCCACGCCAAAACCGGAGGTTGCATTGCCCTGTGGATCGAAATCACACAGCAGAACGCGCTTTTCGCGCTCCGACAACGCTGCCGCGAGGTTGATAGCGGTTGTAGTTTTTCCCACGCCGCCCTTTTGATTGGCAAACGCGATAATCTTCCCCATAGTCATTTCCTCTCGTCCATGGTTTTTTTCTACGGATTTCATTATATCACATTGCACTTTTAATTGCAAAGCAATCGCAGTATTTTTACAGCTGTTTCACGTGAAACATCAAGTATTTTGCCGTTTTACAGGATACAACTGGTAAATTAACCGACTTTTGTTTCACGTGAAACAAAAGAGAGCCGTTCGGCTCTCTTACCTTATTATATATACTTCTACACGCTTTCCGACTTTCTCCAACTTTACCCAGAAGTGCTGTCCGTAACAGAACGTAAAAAGCTTGCGCGACACTGTCATGTCGCGCCTGCGTAGAATAGCCGACATATGTAGCAGTAGTTTATCTGTGAACTGCGAATAGTCTACGAAAGTCATACAAGAGTAATCCAACTGCCGTTCCCCTTTTTCGCAGCAGTCGCCGCTCTCCGATTTTCGCCGTGCTTCCTAAAGGGAAAGGGGTGCTTCACAAGAGGGTGGAAACCGTAGGTGTCTACCCTCTTGTGCCCCTGCCGGGCAGGCAAGTCAGGTTCGCTTCACAAGCGACCATTAAATGTTTCACGTGAAACAAAATCCGCCCTCCTGTGGAACAAAAGTGTTTCACGTGAAACATCAGCTCTTTGCGTGCGGAATATTGATTGTCAGCGTAATTCCATCCTCGTTTTCCTGCCGGTCTACGGTTGCACCGATTCCAGCGTCCACCATTACGCCGACCGCCCGATTGAGCGTATTCAGGAAAAACCGCACATCCTTAATAAGCCGCACAACATTATCCTTATGCGGCGGCTCCGCTAACTCCGGATGCTTTTTCTGCTCCAGCAGGTTCTCGATATACTCCTCCGATCGGCTGACGTTTAATTCGTTCTCGATAATATAGTGCGTTGCGTTCATCCGTTCCTCATCATCATGCAGACGCAGCAGACAGCGCGCGTGCCGCTCTGTAAGGTTCGCACTGCGAATCAATTCCATATTTTGCGGAGAAAGCCGCAGCAGACGCAGCTTATTCGCCACCGCAGACTGTGTTTTCCCTACTTTACGCGCGGCTTCCTCCTGCGTCAGTCCGTACTGATCGATCAGACGCTTGAAACCGTAGGCTTCCTCGAAAAAATCCAGATCACGCCTTTGCAGGTTCTCCACGAGCGCAATTGCCGAGGAATCCTCGTTATCCGCCGCAATCAGCAGACACGGTACATCGTTAAGCCCCGCAACACGCGCCGCGCGCAGCCTTCTCTCCCCTGCCACAAGCTCGTAACCGCCTCCGGGCGCACGCCGTACGGTCAGCGGATTAAGTACGCCGTACTGCCGAATGCTCTCTGCCAGCTGCGCAATTGCCTCCGGATCAAAATATTTCCTCGGCTGATTGGGATTGCGCGCAATCTCACTCACCCGAATACGCCGCAGCGTGCGATCTTCTTTGCCGGAAACCAGCGTTAATACAGACATCATGGTTAACCACTCTCCAATTCGTCTTATTCGTTCATTTCATTCGCGCTTATCTCTGCCGCACCACCAGCAGAAATGTCGCCCTTGGTAATAGATTACCATATAATTACATATTGACAAGTAAAATCGACCGCGTAATCTGCAAAATTCAACGAAAATATGACAAATTATATCTGATATCTATAATTTTTCCCTATTTTCGGGCAAAAAATACCCTCTGTAATTTTCCGTACAGAGGGGTACTTTCCGTATATTTCTCGCCTGATTTACAGCGGCGAAGTCTGTATTTTCTTGAAGCGGCGCGGATACTTTTCCGGTGTTACCTGCGTTTTCTGCAGGCGCACGATGGCGCGGGAAACCTCATCGAACGGCACAGTGTAGTGCAGCACTTCAGCGTCCGGCGCACCGAGAATCGTGCGGGCGTTTGCCGCTGCTTCGACTTCCTCTGTGCAGTCCTCGGCCTTCATGGCGAGGAACGCACCGCCGACCTTGACCATCGGCAGCGCAAGTTCACTCAGCACGCGCAGATCGGCTACCGCACGCGACACCGCCAGATCAAACGTGCCGCGGTTGTCTCTGGCGTAATCCTCCGCACGGGCATGCACCGCCGTGACGTTGGTCAGGCCCAGTTCGGCAATGACTTCATTTAGAAAATCAATGCGCTTGCGCAGCGCATCGAGCAGCACAAACTCGGTCTGCGGGCACAGCATCGCCAGCGGCATGCCCGGAAAACCGGCTCCCGTTCCCACATCGAGCACGCGTCCATCCTGCGGCATATATGGTGCAAGTGCCGCGCAATCGAGGAAATGCCGGGTCACGATTTCTGTCGGATCGGTAATGGCGGTCAGATTCATAACCTTGTTTTTCTCACGCAGAATCTCGGAATAGCGTAGTAAATTGTCCGCTGCAGACGGACACTCTGCGATACCCAGTTCGCGCAGACCGGCTGTCAAAAGCTCGCGTTCGGTCATGCCTTTTCCTCCTTTTTATGGGTCTCAATGTAGATCATCAGCGCCGTGATATCCGCCGGTGAAACGCCCGAAATACGGGCCGCCTGACCGAAATTCAGCGGCTTGACGGCGTTCAGTTTCTGGCGTGCCTCCAGTCGCAGTGAGTCCACCTCGTTGTAGTCCAGATCGAGCGGCAGCGGGCGGCTCTGCAGCTTGCGGTACTGTTCCACATCGCGCATCTGGCGCTCGATATAACCCGCGTATTTGACGCGGATTTCCACCTGCTCACGGATAACAGCGGGCAGCTCCGGACGCTCAGGATCGAACATTGCAAGGTCCGCATAACTGAGTTCCGGACGGCGCAGCAGGTCGATCAGCTTGCAGCCCGCCTTGAGCGGTGTGGAGTTTTTGCCCGCAAGAAAGCCGTTCAATTTATCGCTCGGCGCAACGCCGACCGAGGCTGTGCGGTCGATCTCTGCCTGCACGGCTTCGTACTTTTTACGCACTTTTTCTCCGCGTTCCGGCGGATTTAAGCCAACTCGAACACCAATTGGCACCAGACGCTCATCTGCGTTATCCTGCCGCAGAAGCAGGCGATACTCCGAGCGTGAGGTCATCATGCGGTAGGGTTCGCTCGTGCCGCGCGTCACCAGATCATCAATCAGCGTACCGATGTAGCCGTCCGCACGGTCGAGTACAAGCGGCTTCTCACCCTTGATTTTGAGCGCAGCATTGATGCCCGCAACCAGTCCCTGCGCCGCCGCCTCCTCATAGCCGGACGAGCCGCAGAACTGGCCTGCGCCGTACAGTCCAGGCACCTTTTTGGTCTCGAGCGTCGGCCGCAGCTCCAGCGGATCAATGCAGTCATACTCGATGGCATACGCCGGCCGCATAATCTCCGCGTTCTCCAATCCCTTGACCGAGCGCAGCATCTCGCGCTGCACGTCGAACGGCATGGACGACGAGAAGCCCTGCACATAGACCTCCTCGGTGTCCAGACCCATCGGCTCAAGGAACAGCTGGTGGCGCGGCTTATCCGCAAAGCGCACCACTTTGTCCTCGATAGACGGACAATAGCGCGGTCCTACACCCTCAATCTGACCGCCGTACAGCGGCGAACGGCTCAGATTTGCGCGGATGATTTCATGTGTTTTCGCGGTCGTGTAGGTCAGATAACACACCGCGCGATTGTCCGGCGGGTGGTCGGTATCGAACGAAAACGGGATGATCTCATCCTCACCGGCCTGCTCCGCCAGATCGGTATAATTAATTGAACGGCGATTGATGCGCGGCGGCGTACCTGTCTTAAACCGCTGCAGCCGCAGTCCCAGACCGCGCAGCGACTCGGTGAGTGGCTTGGCTGCCGCCATGCCGTCCGGACCGGATTCACGGGTGTACTCGCCGATGATCACACGTCCGCCGAGGAATGTGCCGGACGCAATGACAGCCGCCTTGACCGGATGTCGTGCGCCGATGGCGGTAACAACCGCGGAAACGGCACCATTCTCCACCTCAACGGACACGATCTCGTCCTGCATAAGAAACAGGTTTTCCTGCCGCTCAAGCGTGTGCTTCATATACTCTCTGTATTTAATGCGGTCGGCCTGTGCACGCAGCGAGTGCACTGCCGGACCCTTGCCGCGATTGAGCATGCGGTACTGGATGCAGGCCGCGTCAGCCGCACGCGCCATCTCACCGCCGAGCGCATCTATCTCGCGTACAAGGTGTCCCTTAGCTGTGCCGCCGATCGCCGGATTGCACGGCATATTGCCTACGGCGTCCAAATTGATCGAAAAACACGCTGTTTTTGCACCCAAACGTGCTGCAGCCAGCGCCGCCTCAATACCGGCATGACCGGCGCCGATCACCGCTACATCAAAGCTCTCTGCCGAAAAAACCGTCATTGGCGCTCTCTCCCCTTTCAAAAAATTCCTGTGATTTCGGTTGTGTGAAACCTGTGCGTAACTGTTGATAACTCTGTGGATACTGTTGATAACTTGTGAGTTTTTGACCACATTTTTATACACACAGTTTTATTTTCATTTTATTATTACAATAAGTAGTTGAATATAGGGCAATTTTCCGGGTTATCCACTATATCTCGTATACCGCCGGATAGAAGTTGTGCACAAGTGGTTTTTACCTCATTTTTACTTGCGGACATACAGTATATATCATACACGATTTCAGGGCAAAATAAAAGAGGACGTTTGCACAGATTGCAAACGTCCTCTCTGAATTTTAAGTGCAATTTCTCTTAATAACAGCTGCAGCAGCATCACTTTCCGACGCAGAAGTCGCTGAAAATGCGGGTGACAACGGCATCGGTCACGGTTTCGCCGGTGATCTCGCCCAGTGCGGTAATCGCGCCCTCGGCGTCCATCACGACCGCGTCCGGCGTCATACCGGATTGCGCCGCATACAGCGCTGCTTCACAGCGTTCGGCAGCACGCGCCAGCGCCGCCGCCTGTCTTGCGTTAGTGATGAGCGCACCGTCAAACGCGCCGTCTCCCAGACCCACGGTTCGCGGGATAAGATTGAGCAGCTTATCCAGTCCGTCACCGGTTTTCGCAGAAAGCGGCACGATGTGCAGGAAGTGCTTTTTCAGCAGCTTTTCATCCAGCTGCTGCGGCAGATCGACCTTGTTCACAACCGCGATCGCGCGGTGGCCTGCCGAGCGTGCCAGCACGAGCATATCCTCGTCACTGATGGGCTTGGAGCCGTCGAACACAGCCAGGATGAGCGAGGAAGCCGAAGCCTCCGCCATCGCCCGGTCGATGCCCGCCTGCTCCACCGGATCGTCCGTGTTGCGCAGACCGGCGGTGTCGGTCACGCGAAGCAGAATCTGTCCGACCTTGACATTCTCCTCGATGAGATCGCGGGTCGTGCCCGGAATATCGGTCACGATCGCCCGCTCGCGGCCGAGCAGCGTGTTCAGCAGCGTGGACTTGCCGGCGTTCGGCCTTCCGAGGATAACGCACGGTACGCCTTCTCTAAGAATACGGCCGCGCTCATAGCTTTCTGCCATGCTGTACAGACGGCTTGTCGTGCGGTGCAGCAGCGCCGCGGCGTCCTCGAACAGCACCGGATCAATGTCCTCGTCCGGGAAATCCACGACCGCGTGGAAATGCGCCACCATGCCGAGCAGCTCATCGCGCATCTGCTGCACGGGAGAGCCAACCGCGCCCATGACCTGTGCCGCCGCATTCTGCGCCGCCTCTGCGGTGCGCGCGGTGATCAGATCATGCACGGCTTCAGCCTCAGAAAGGCCCATTTTGCCGTTTAAGAAGGCACGGCGGGTAAACTCACCTGCCTCTGCCTGCCGCACGCCCTGCGCGAACAGAGCGTCCAGGCCGGCACACAGCACGGCTGTCGAGCCGTGGCACTGCAGCTCCGCCATCGTTTCACCCGTATAGGTGTGCGGTGCGTGCAGCGCGACAGCGTAGCAGCAGTCGATCACATTGCCGGACTTGTCCGTCAGCGTGCCGTAAACCAGCTTCTGCGAGGGTGCTTCCGTAAGCGGCTTGCCGTTCTTCGCCTGAAAAACGGCATTTATCGCTTCGATTGCGCGTTCACCCGACACGCGGATCAAACCGATCGGTCCGCCGGAGGAGGAAATTGCGGCAATCGTATCGTTCATAACGAATACCCCGATTTAACCGCGGTCACGGTTGCGATAGCTGTTATCCGGCGCAATAACAACGCGGCGACCCGGCTCGGTGCCGGTCGAATAAGTGGTCACACCGTTGAAGTCCTGCAGCGCGGCATGGATGATGCGGCGCTCATACGGGTTCATCGGCTCAAGCGTCATGGAGCGATGCGCCTTAACGACCTTCATCGCCATCTTGCGGGCCAGACGCTCCAGGCTTTCCGCGCGCTTCTCGCGGTAGTTTTCGGTATCGACAGACAGACGAACGTGCTCATCCAGTGCATTATTCAGCACCAGAGAGCCGAGGTACTGGATGGCATCCAGCGTGTCGCCGCGGCGGCCGATGATCGGGCCCATATCCGGACCGGAAATCTCCAGACGGAGCTGGTCGCACTCTACCTGCGGCAGGGTCTTAACCTGACCCTCAACGCCCATCTTTGCCAGCAGACCGGTTACAAAATCGGTAGCCAGCTTTTCCGCCTGCTGCATGCCTGCTTCGGAAACCGGGATCAGCTCACGCTCCTTGGGAACGGACGGTGTGATCGGACGGTCCTCACGCGGGCGGCGCGGACGGCGGTCACGGCCATTGCGGTCGCCGCGGTCACGGCGCGGACGGTCGCTGCGCTCACGGCGCGGCGGACGCTCAAACTCCAGCTTTTCCGGTACAAAGTCTGCCGGAGCAGCCTTTACCAGACGCGGCGTGTTATCATCCGTGGTGATGGACAGCTTCTGCGGCTTCTCTGCGGGTTTCTCCTGCTTCGGAGCCGGCTTTTCTGCCTTGACAACAGGCTTCTCCTGCTGCTTGGGTTCGGTCTTGGGCGCAGGCTTGCGCTCCTCCTTCTTAACCTCCGGCTTTGCCGCCGGAATGTCCGGTGCTTCGTAGGTTACGCGCACGCGTGCCGGCGTTGCGCCGATACCCAGAAAGCCCTTTTTGCCGATCTCGAGTACCTCTACCGATACGTCGTCACGCTCCAGACCGAGCTGCTTGAGAGCATTCTCGACTGCTGCGTCACGGTTTTCACCGGTAGCCTCAAAAAACTTCTGCATGATTTACTTGTCCCCCTTTTTGTTCTTTGCGTTCTGGGACTGCTGCTTCTGTGCAGCCTTGTGTGCTTCACGCTTGGCCTGCTTCTCTGCCTCGATGCGGGCAGCCTCAGCAGCCTGCTTGGCCTCCTGCTTGCCGCGGAGCGTCTTGGTGAGGATGATCTCCTGTACGCAGGTAAATACGTTATTGAAGATCCAGTAGATGCCGATCGCACCCGGAAGGATGAACGCAAAGTACAGCGACATCAGCGGCATCATAAAGTTGAGCATCTTCATCTGACCTGCTGCCGCAGAGTTCTGCGTGCCCTGCATCTTCTGCATGATGTAGGAGGACAGGAATGCGGTCAGACCGGACAGGATCGGGATAATCCAGATAATGCTCGGATGAGAGATAGACGGTGTATCAGCCAGATTCAGACCAAAGAAGTGGAAATCCAGCGGGAAAATGGTCTCGCCGCTCTGCAGGCAGTTGGTAACAGCATCCGAGAAATGGCCGCTTCCGTCCACGAAAGCGTTCAGCTTCTCGGCGATCAGGATCTGAACGGTGTAGTTTGCGCCCGCAAGCTGATCCAGACCGATCATCTGCGCCAATGCGATAACTGTCTCGCGGCTCAGGCCGACGATGTACTGCAGCGGCTGCTGAACCGCGTAGTACAGACCCATCATGATCGGCAGCGGGATGAGGTTGGGCAGACAGCCGCTCATCGGGCTGACGCCGTGCTTCTCATACAGCTTCTGCATCTCCTCGTTGAGCTTGACACGGTTGTTCGCGTACTTCTTCTGCAGCTGCTGGAGCTCGGCGTTCATCGCGCTCATGGCGAGCATACTCTTCTTGCTCTTGATGGTCAGCGGGATGCAGACCAGCTTTACCAGCAGCGCGAACAGGATAACGGCGATACCGTAGTTCTGCACGATGCTGTACAGCCACTGCAGGAGCAGGCCGAACGGTCGAACGATCAAAATACCGAACAGTTTCGGATCTTTGATCAGGTTAGAAAGTTGATCCAGGGTCATAAAAACCTCCATGTTAAATTGTAAAATGACACAGTGAAAAGGATTTTGCAAAGCAAAATCCCCACTTTACCGCCGTAAGGCGGTATTTCATCGGAAATTCTCCGAATTTCCATAAATTCCGGGGACATGTGCCTCGGAATTTATACAAGAAAGAAAATCTGTGTGCCGCAGAGCGACGCGCAGATTTTCGCCCGGGACATATCCGCGTTTGACGTGGTATGTCCTTCTCGTCCGAAAGCGTGGTTTCGGACGAATTAAGGAACCGGGTCATAGGGTCCTCTCTTAGAGAAAGGATTGCAGCGGCAGATGCGCTTAAACGCCAGCCAGCCGCCCTTGAGTGCACCGTATTTCTCGATAGCCTCGATCGCATACTGCGAGCAGGTCGGGATATACCGGCAGCAGGGCGGTTTGTTTGGAGAAATATACCGGCGATAAAACCGGATCATCGCCAGCAGCAGCCGCTTCATGTCCGAGCTGCCGCAACCTTGTTGTCCTTCAAGGCACGCAGCAGCGATTTTTCGATTTCCTGATAGCTTGCGCCTACGGCCCGTACCCGTGCGACCAGCACAAGGTCGATGCCGTCGGCAAATTTGTCCTCGTTGAGACGGTACGCCTCACGAAACAAACGCTTGATGCGGTTTCTTTTCACCGCACACGCCAGCTTGGCGCTGACGGTGAGCCCCAGCCGGTTGTAGCCGAGCTTGTTCCTGCGGCAGTAGATCACAACGTGTTTTCCTGCCGTGGACACGCCACGATGATACAATCGGCGGAATTCGTGGTTTTCCTTTAAGGATACTGTTTTTTTCATCTTCTGATGCTCCCGTTTTTTCCTGATGCCCTCGAAAAAAACGTATTTTTTCTTTGCATCTGATGGTTTGCAAAGCTGATTTTACTGTTTCGTTCGTTTCGGTCAGTAAAATCCGAACCTGAATACCGTATTTTCGCTGCATGGACTGCACCCTAAACAGAATGACACCGCTTCAGACAGCGATTGCTGGAGTGGTGTTGCCCGTAAACGAAAAAACGAGCCGCACGAATGCGGCTCGTTACGAACTCTTTTGCGCCGCTGGCGCGAATTTTCAGGAAGTCTGAATACTCCCTTTACAGGCTGTCATTAAGCAGACAGCTTAGCGCGACCCTTAGCGCGACGGCGTGCAAGTACCTTGCGGCCGTTGGACGTGGACATACGCTTACGGAAGCCGTGCTCCTTGGAGCGCTGACGCTTCTTCGGCTGGAACGTTCTCTTCATAACTTTGTGCACCTCCCTGTTCTAAAATTTACAGATGGGCACCGGCATAGGTCCGGCGCAAGACGCGGGCATATGCCGCTGCCTGTCTGCATAATAGGATACGATATTTATTATCCTATATAGGTTCGATTTTGTCAAGTATTTTTTCCGACCCTCGGAACGAATTTCAGCAGTTTGCACAGGTTGTCAACATGTTGTGGATAAGTAGAAACATATGCTCAATAGCTTGCGGAATCTCGGTTTTCAGCAATCTGTGGATTTTCGGATTTTCGCGGAAAATCCGTCTATTCTCGATGAATTTTTGCAGAAATTCCGCAGTTTTCATAAAAAACGCCGTGCATTTTTCCCAATCGGCTTTAATTCTCGATTTTTTTGACGTAAAAAAAGCCGATTTTTTTAAATTCCGCAAAGTAAATAAACCGGTTCGGCTGTTCAAAATCACGCTGCCACGCGGCACACCGCCGAACAGTTATCCACATCGACGCATTGAACTTGTGGATAAAATATGCTATTATAAAATAGAATCATTATCGACAGGAGGCGCCCTATGGCAAACAATATATTGGAGATGGCGCTCGAGCAGCTGGACTTCCCTCCTTCCACCATTTCCGCTTGGTTTGACGACGTAACGGTCGTTTCCTTTGGGGATAATCGGCTGGTGCTGCACTCTCCGGTGCCCTTTAAGAAAGAATTTATCGAGTCCAAATTTATCGCTCCTCTGCAGGATGTGCTGCACAACCTGACCGGCGACCCGATCACGGTCGTTGTGGTGACCGGCGAATACACCGCGCCGAGCACGAGCACTTCTCCGTATGACGACTACACATTTGAGCGTTTTATCGTTGGTTCGAGCAACAAATTCGCGCATGCGGCTGCACTTGCGGTTTCGCAGCGCCCGGCGGCAGAGAACAACCCGCTTTTTATCTACGGCAACTCAGGTCTGGGTAAAACGCATCTGATGTACGCGATCGCAAACGTGCTGCGCCGCACCCATCCGGAATACCGCATTATATATGTAAAGGGTGAGGATTTCACCAACGAGCTGATCACCGCCATCCAGGAAGGCAACGTACAGGCGTTCCGCAACAAGTACCGCATGGTTGACCTGCTGCTGCTGGATGACGTGCAGTTCATCGCCGGCAAGGAGCGCACGCAGGAGGAATTTTTCCATACCTTTAACGCGCTTTATGAGGCAAAAAAGCAGATCGTGCTCACTTCTGACCGTCCGCCGAAGGAAATCAACACGCTCGAGGACCGCATGAAGACCCGTTTTGAATGGGGTCTGCTGGCTGATATTCAGCCGCCTGATTTTGAGACCAGAATCGCTATTATCCGTGATAAAGCGGTCAAAATGGGCGTTGAACTGCCCGATGACGTATCCAACTACATTGCAGAGAATATTCAGGCAAATATTCGCCAGCTCGAAGGCGCAGTCAAAAAAATCAAGGCCATGCACGAGCTGATGGGCGAACGCATCACGGTTTCGCTCGCGGAAAACGCGATCGACGCGCTGCGCACCGAGAATCCGGGTCTCAATCCGACACCGGAGCGCATTATGGAAGCGGTAGCGAACTACTTCTATATCCCGGTCGAACAGATGATCTCGCAGAACCGCTCCAAGGATGTGGCCTACCCGCGGCAGATGGCAATGTACATGATCCGGCAGGAGCTTGAATACTCCTTCCCCGATATTGCAAAGATATTCAAGCGCGACCATACCACCGTCATGCACGCCTGCAACAAGATCGAGGAGGAGCGCAAGAACTCCCGCGAAACCGAGGACGTCATCAAAAAGCTGCATAATAATATCCGCGGCGACGGCTGATCTTTACCGTGCATTCGTGCAAAACGACTTTTCCACAGCCTAAAAATGCACAGTCTAATTATCCCCAATCAACCTGTGGATTCCACATGGATAACTCTGTGGATAAATAGCAGGGTTATTTTCACTGTGTATCGTTTATTTTTCATCCACAACCTCCTGTGTACGACATTTCCCGCGCCATACCTGAGGATTTTCGGGTTTTCCCCAATTTCCCCAGGTACTACTACGAATACTATATCCTATCCTTCTATTCTATGTGATCTTTCTCGCCGCTGGCAATGCCTGCTGAAGGCTGTTCGTGTGTCGAGGACACAGTCATTAAGAGGTGTGTGCAATCGCACAGTATTCGTTGGCGTATATTTATAAATATGCAAGCGCTGCATAAATTGACTCTTTGTTTTATTTCCAGTTTTGAGAGGAGCAACTATGAAGTTTTCCTGTGAAAAAGAAACCCTGCTGAATTTGCTCAACATCGCCTCCCGCGCAGTAACCGGCAAAAGCTCGATGCCGCTGCTCGAAGGTCTGCTGCTGGCAGCCGATGCAGACACCCTGACCATCACCGGCTACGATCTGTCCATGGGCATCCGCACGACCGCGCAGGTCGATGTGGTAGAGCCCGGCAGAATCGTACTGAATTCCCGCCTGTTCTGTGACATCGTTCGCAAGCTGCCGCAGGACGTGGTTTACCTTGAGACCGACGACAAGCTGATGACCACCATCAAGTGCGGCCGTTCGGTGTTCAACCTGATGGCCAGCGAGGCCGACGAGTATCCGGCTCTGGCTGATGTGGCCAGCGACAAGGGCCTTTCTCTGCCGCAGCCCATTCTCAAGAGCATGATCGCGCAGACCATTTTCTCAGTTTCGGATAACGAATCCAAGCCCATCCACACCGGCTGCTTGTTTGAAATCGAAGGCAGCCGCCTGAACGTCGTGGCCGTTGACGGCTACCGCCTGTCTGTACGCCGCGAGACCGTCGAGGGCGTTCCCGGTGATATGAAGTTTGTTGTGCCGGGTACGTCCCTGCGCGAGATCGAACGAATTCTGGACGATGATGACGATATTGTCGAGATTTTCCCGGATTCCAAGAACATTTTGTTTCGTATCGGCGGCACGACTCTCATTACTCGTCTGATCGACGGCGAGTTTCTCAACTACCGTGCGGCCATTCCGAAGGAGTTCGAGCACGAGGTTTCGGCGGATCGCCAGGAGCTGATCCAGTGCATCGAGCGTGTCTCTCTGATCGTGTCGGAGAAGCTGAAAAACCCGATTCGCTTCCACTTTGACGGCTCGTATGTGCAGATGTCGTGCGTGACCGCGATTGGCAAGAGTTATGATGAATGCCCGTTTGACGGCTCGATCGAGAACCTTGAGATCGGCTTCAACAACCGTTACATTCTGGAGGCGCTGCGCGCGGCCGGCGATGAGCAGGTGAAGCTGCAGCTCAAGGGAGCGCTCAACCCGATGATCATTTCGCCGATGGAAGGCGATAAATACACCTATCTTGTACTGCCTGTGAGACTGAAAGCCAATGACTGAAATTAAAATTGAAACCGAATTTATCAAACTTGATGCACTGCTCAAATTTGCAAACCTGGTAAGCTCCGGAGGCGAAGCGAAGATCCGCATTGCCGAGGGCGAAGTGCTGGTAAACGGCGAAATCTGCACCATGCGCGGCAAAAAGCTGCGTTCCGGTGACACGGTGGAGCTGGACGGCGAGCAGGTATGCATCAAATAAAATAAACACTATGTACGATAATAAACGCGATTTTGCGCGTTCATTATTATACAAAATGTTCAATACGGAGAAGTCCATGTACATCAAGTCGTTAAAACTGCAGAATTTCCGCAACTACGCGGAGGAATCGTTTGCGTTCGATCCGGCGGTCAACCTGATCTGCGGCGAAAACGGACAGGGCAAAACCAACCTGCTCGAAGCGGCAGCGGCCTGCTCGACCATGCGGCTGTTCCGCACGGCCCAAAAAAAAGAGGGGCTGCGGTTCGGAGAGAATCATGCCTTTATCTTTGCTGATTTTGTCGCGCAGGAGCGCGATATCTCGCTTGAACTGCGGTTTTCCCGCGCAAAAGCGATGGAAATCTATAAAAACGGTGTGCGGCAGAAACGCCAGTCAGACACACAGGGACTGCTCAAAACCGTACTGTTCTGCCCGGAGGACCTGATGCTTGTCCGCGCCGGAGCGGCGGCTCGGCGCCGGTTTCTCGATACTGCGCTGTGCCAGATGCGGCCAAACTATGCGCGCTATCTCGAGGAGTACAACCGTCTGCACGAGCATAAAACGCGCATTCTGCGCGACAGTGAAGAAAAGCCTTCCCTGCTCTCCATGTGGGAGGATTTCTCGCTTCGCATGGCGCATATCGGCGCGCAGATTATCCGTTACCGTGCGTATTACTGCCGCAAGCTGCTGAAAGCTGCGGCTGCCGTCTATGCAGATATCGCGCCGCACGAGGTGCTCTCCGGTGTGTACAAGACCGTGTCGAGCGTCACCGACCCGTTTGCAGACGCACGGACAATCGAAAAGCAACTTATCGACCATGTGTTCAGCCATAAAACCGCCGAGATTGCGGCCAAAAGCTGTCTTTCCGGTCCGCATAAGGATGACTTGGAGCTGTTATTGGATGGCCGCAGTGCCGCTTCCTTCGGCTCGCAGGGACAGGTGCGGACCTGCACATTATCGCTTAAACTCGCCGAGCGTGAGCTATTCTTCGACGAGGACGGCGAGTATCCGGTGCTGCTGCTCGACGACGTGCTCAGCGAGCTTGACCGCCGCCGTCAGGACTTTGTGCTCAACCGCATATCGGCGGGTCAGGTCATGATCACCTGCTGCGAGGATGGCATCTCGGAAAAGCTGCGTGCAGGCGCGGTTTTCCACATCCAAAACGGCAAAAAATCCGCAGAAACACACTAAAATCACATATTTTTACAAACTATTGCACGGCGGGAACAGATACCACCTCGAAATTCCCTGCCGTGCCCTTGTTTTCTTTCAAAAAAACAGAGAAATATTTGTTTTTCCTTAGGTTTAGGGTACACAATTAGTGAAAAAAGTGGTATAATTAAATCCAGTTAGTAATTAGGAATTGGGGTGTCGCGCACGGCGCGATTGTTGAAACGGATAGAAAATCCGCAGGACTTTAATTACGCATTACTAATTTCTAATTATTCCGGAGGAATAGAATGTATTTACATTTAGGTCAGGACTACATCGTGCCCTTGCAGAGCGTAGTTGCGGTGTTCGATATGGACACGGCGACCGCATCCAAGCGCACGCGCCTGCTGCTTGAACGCCTGCAGGACGAGGGACGGATCATCGAGCTGTACGACGATCTGCCGCGCGCGGCTGTGCTGTGCGAAAACGCCCTCGGTGAGACCCTGTACCTGACGCAGCTTTCTCCGCAGGCGATTCAAAGACGTGCGGAAAAGGGCTACGCCGTTTGATAATTGAAAATTGAGAATGGGTAATGGAGAATGAAGGTTCGGCGCGGTGCGCTGTGATTTAATAAAAGCATAACCGCGCAAGGATAGCGGCATTTTCCATTTTCAATTCTCAATTATTTTGTTCCCGCAATTTCTGGAAAGGAAATTTAACGATATGAGTGAAGAAATCGAAATCAAGGACGAAGTGCTCGACCTGAAGGTTACCGAGACCTATGATGAAAATCAGATTCAGGTACTCGAAGGCTTGGAGGCTGTCCGCAAACGCCCGGGTATGTACATCGGCTCTACCTCGGCACGCGGTCTGCACCATCTGGTGTACGAAATCGTCGATAACTCGATCGACGAGGCGCTGGCAGGCTACTGCACGCACATCGAAGTTACGATTGAAAAGGGCGATATCATCCGCGTTGCCGATAACGGCCGTGGTATTCCCTGCGGTATTCACCCGCAGATGGGCATCCCAACGCTCGAGGTTGTACTCACCGTCCTGCACGCAGGCGGCAAGTTCGACGGCTCCGGCTACAAGGTATCCGGCGGCCTGCACGGCGTTGGCTCGTCCGTTGTAAACGCGCTGTCTGACTGGCTGGAGGCCGAGGTACGCGATGGCCATACCAAGCACTACATGCGCTTTGAGCGCGGTGTAACGACCGTCAAGATGCGCGATACGCCGTGTGAGAGCGAAACCGGCACGACCATCCGCTTCCACGCGGACCCGGAGATCTTCGAGACTACGGTCTACGAATACGATGTACTCGAAAAGCGTCTGCGCGAGCAGGCGTTCCTGAACGCCGGACTCAAGATCACGCTGCGCGACGAGCGCGATGATGAGCCGGTCGAGGAGGTCATGCACTACGAGGGCGGTATCCGTCAGTTCGTGGAGCACCTCAACCGCACGAAGACGCCGCTGCACGATCAGGTGATCTACATGGAGGGCAGCCGCGATACCTCGATGGCCGAGGTTGCCATGCAGTATACCGACAGCTACAGCGAGCTGATGCTGTCCTTTGCCAACAACATCAACACCACCGAGGGCGGTACGCACGAGACCGGCTTTAAGGCCGCTCTTACCCGTGTACTCAACGATTACGGCAAGAAATACAAGCTGCTCAAGGACGATGAGTCCTTCAAGGGCGAGGACGCGCGTGAGGGTCTGACCGCGATTATCTCGGTCAAGCTGCAGGAAGCGCAGTTCGAGGGCCAGACCAAGACCAAGCTGGGCAACAGCGAAATGCGTGCGCTGGTGGACGCGATGGTTTCCGAGAAGCTGATGACCTTCTTCGAAGAGAACCCGCAGGTGGCCCGCACCATTATTGAAAAGGCGCAGACCGCCGCGCGTGCCCGCGAGGCTGCAAAGAAGGCGCGCGAGATGACCCGCCGCAAGTCTGCACTGGATTCGGCTTCCCTGCCGGGCAAGCTGGCGGACTGCATTGAAAAGGACCCGACCTACACCGAAATCTACATCGTCGAGGGTGATTCCGCAGGCGGCTCCGCCAAGGAAGGCCGCGACCGCCGCCATCAGGCGATCCTGCCGCTCTGGGGCAAGATGCTGAACGTCGAAAAAGCGCGTCTCGACCGTGTTTACGGCAACGACAAGCTGACTCCGATGATTACCGCGTTTGGCGCAGGCTTCGGTGATGATTTTGACCTCGCAAAGCTGCGTTACGGCAAGATCATCCTGATGGCCGATGCCGATGTGGACGGCAGCCATATCCGCACCCTGCTGCTGACGTTCTTCTTCCGCTTCATGCGCCCGCTGATCGAGCACGGCCATGTGTTCATCGCACAGCCGCCGCTGTTCAAGAACGAAAAGGGCAAGGATGTCCGCTACACCTACACCGAGGAGCAGCAGCGCGACTGCATCGCTGAAATGGGCGAAAATGTGCGCGTACAGCGCTACAAGGGCCTCGGCGAGATGGATCCGCAGCAGCTGTGGGAGACCACCATGGACCCGGAGCACCGTACACTGCTGCAGGTTACGATGGAGGACGCGGCAGCCGCCGATGAAACCTTTGCGCTCCTGATGGGCGAAAAGGTAGAACCCAGACGCGAATTTATCGAGCGAAATGCAAAATATGTAATGAATTTGGACGTATAAGGGAGAAAACTATGCTGTTTTTTGAAAATGATTACGGTTATGGCGCACACCCCAAGGTTTTAGAACATCTGGCACAGACGAATATGGAGCCGGTTTCCGGCTACGGCAACGATAAATTTACCGCTTCGGCGGCAGAAAAGATTAAAGCGGCGGTGGACTGCCCGGACGCTCAGGTGTATTTTCTGACGGGCGGCACACAGACCAACATGGTCGTCATTGATACGCTGCTCCGTCCGTATGAGGGCGTTGTGGCGTCCTCCTGCGGGCATGTGAACACGCATGAAGCCGGTGCCATCGAGTCCACCGGACACAAGGTGCTGACCGTTCCGCATAAGAACGGCAAGCTGGATGCGGACGATCTCCGCGAATATGTTCAGACCTTTTACGCGGACGCAAGCCATGACCATATGGTATTTCCCGGCATGGTGTACATCTCCCATCCGTCTGAATACGGCACGCTTTACACGAGAAACGAGCTGGAGCGCATTTCTGCCGTTTGCAAGGAGTTTGCCATGCCGCTGTTTCTGGATGGCGCACGCCTCGGCTACGGCCTCACGGCGGATACCGATGTGACGCTGGCAGACATCGCAAAGCTCACTGATGTGTTCTACATCGGCGGCACCAAATGCGGCGCACTCTGCGGCGAAGCCGTTGTGTTCACGCACGGAAATATGCCGCGCCAGTTTGTCACGATGGTCAAGCGCCGCGGCGCAATGATCGCAAAGGGCCGTCTGAACGCGCTGCAGTTCGATGCCCTGTTCACCGACGGGCTGTATGAGGAAATCTGTGCACCGGCGGTCAAACTCGCCATCAAGCTGCGCGACGGGCTCAAGGCCAAGGGCTATCGCTTTGCGCTCGAGTCCCCCACCAATCAGCAGTTCATCATCGTGGAAAACAGCAGACTGCCCGAGCTGCAAAGCAAGGTAGTTTACAGCTTTATAGAGAAATACGACGCGGAGCATACGGTCATCCGTCTGGCGACCAGCTGGGCCACGACCGAGGAGCAGGTGGACGAGCTTCTCAGTATCCTCTAAGCGATAAAAACAGTCGTTTTCGGCTGAAAGCCAACACTTTTGGAGGCAAAATTAAAATATGAGTCAAGAATACGAACAGCAGAAAATCATGCAGGTCGATCTCGAACGTGAGATGAAGAAAAGTTATATCGACTATGCAATGAGTGTTATTGTCGGCCGCGCGCTGCCGGATGTGCGCGACGGCCTCAAGCCGGTACACCGCCGCATCCTGTACGCCATGTACGAGGACGGCCTGACCTCGGATAAGCCCTACCGCAAGTCGGCAACGACCGTCGGTAATGTGCTCGGCCGCTACCATCCGCACGGTGACGCATCGGTTTACGACGCGATGGTGCGTATGGCGCAGCCGTTCTCGCTGCACTATCCGCTGATCGACGGTCACGGCAACTTCGGTTCCGTGGACGGCGACCCTCCGGCAGCTTACCGTTACACCGAGGCCCGCATGGCCAAGCTGGCAAACTACATGCTGGCGGATATCAAGAAAAACACGGTCGATTTCCAGCCGAACTTCGATGAGGAGCGCCAGGAGCCGGTCGTACTGCCTTCCCGCTTCCCCAACCTGCTGGTGAACGGCTCGTCCGGTATCGCGGTCGGCATGGCGACCAACATCCCGCCGCATAATCTTTCCGAGGTCATTGACGGTACCTGCTATGTCATCGACCATCCGGAAGCCGAGATGGACGAGATCTGTCAGTTTATCAAGGGCCCGGACTTCCCGACCGGCGGCGTTATCATGGGCCGCAGCGGCATCCGTGCAGCTTATGCAACCGGCCGCGGCAAGATCAAGGTTCGCGCAAAGACCGAAATTGTTGATCTGCCGAACGGCAAGAGCCAGATTATCATCACCGAGATTCCGTACATGGTCAACAAGGCGCGTCTGGTCGAGTCTATGGCAAATCTCGTCAAGGATAAGCGCGTGGAGGGTATCACGAATATCCAGGACCATTCCTCGCGTGAAGGCATGCAGATTGTGGTCGATATCCGCCGTGACGCGAACGCGCAGGTCATCCTCAATCAGCTGTTCACCTACTCTCAGCTTGAGGATACCATTTCGATGATCCACATCGCGCTCGTGCCGGGTGCGGGCGGCAAGCTGCAGCCGCGTGTGCTGACGCTGCGCCAGATTCTCGATCAGTATATCGGCTTCCAGAAGGACGTTGTCGAGCGCCGCACACGTTTTGATCTCAAGAAGGCGCGCGACCGTGCACACATTCTGGAAGGCCTCAAGGTCGCAACCGACAATATCGACCGTATTATTGCCATCATCCGCGCTTCCAGGAACGAAGCTGAAGCCAAGGAAAACCTGATGGCAGAGCCGTTCTGGATTGATCAGATTGCGCTGCTCGGCATCGTGGACGGCTCGGAGCACTTCGAGTTCCACCTCGACGAGCCGCAGGCGCAGGCCATCGTAGATATGCGTCTGGGCCGCCTGTCCGGTCTGGAGCAGGAGAAGATCAACGACGAGTACAAGGACCTCGAGAGCCGCATTGCAGGCTTTGAGGAAATTCTGTCGTGCGATGCGAATATTCTTGCTGTTGTCAAGCAGGAACTGCAGGAGATCAAGCAGAAGTACGGCGACGAGCGTCATACGCGCATTGAGAATGTGGCCGACGAGATCGACATTGAGGACCTCATCGAGCAGCAGGACTGCGCGTACACCCTCACCCACTTCGGCTATATCAAGCGCCAGCCGACCTCGGTTTACCGCGCACAGCGCCGCGGCGGCCGCGGTGTTTCTGCGATGAGCACCCGTGAGGAGGACTTCGCAAAGGATATCTTCACCGCGTCCACGCATGATACCATCCTGTTCTTCTCGGATCGCGGCAAGGTTTACAAGCTGAAGGGCTATCAGATTCCGGAGACCGGACGTTCGGCTAAGGGCATGAACATTGTTAACCTGCTGGAACTGGAAAACGGCGAAAAAATCACCGCAATGTTCCCGATTCAGGAGTTTGCGGACGATAAGTTCCTGTTCTTCGTCACCCGTCAGGGTATTGCAAAGCGCATCGTGCTGAGCGACCTGCAGAACATCCGCCGCGCGGGTCTGCGTGCGCTCAACCTCAACGAGGACGACGCACTGGTTGACGTTCGCCTGACTGACGGCGAGCAGAACATCCTAATCGCCACCCACGAGGGCAAGGCTATCTGCTTTGATGAGAACGAGGTTCGTGCAATGGGCCGTGTGGCTACCGGCGTGCGCGGCATCAAGCTGGCCGAGGGCGATTACGTTATCGGTGCGGCGCGTGCCCGCAAGGACGCATATGTGCTCTCCATCACCGAGAACGGCTACGGCAAGCGTACCCCGGTCGAGGAGTTCACCGTGCATCATCGCGGCGGCGGCGGCATGATGCTGCATAACCTGACCGAAAAGACCGGTCTGGTGGCAGGCATCGCGGTTGTAGACAGCGAAAACGACGTTATGATCATCACCGATGATGGCGTTATCATCCGTACCGGCGTTGAGGAGATCCGCGAATGCGGCCGCGGCTCGCAGGGCGTTATCGTAATGCGCACCGGTGAGGACGTGAAGGTTATCTCGATTGCCCGCACGGACAAGGAGGAGGAAGACCCGGCAGAAGCCGAGGAAGAAACCTCTGAATCCGCTGAAAACGCAGAGTCCACCGAAGAATAAACAGCAAAAGACGAGTCCGTTTGGACTCGTCTTTTTGTGCCTGAAAAAACAGAAAAACCGCCTGTAAAGGCGGTTTTTTGACTTATACAGTTTTACGCGGTAGCGACTGCAGTATCCTCGACCTGCTCGTAAACGATGCTGATGATAGACAGCACCACGGTAGCGGTAGCGATGCAGATATGCTGCAAATCGTCGTTGATGCCATGCGGCTTAGTCGAAGTGCGGTAGGCCTCGTGCATCGTTGAAATGCGGTTCACGAGTGTGTCCACGGTCGTGGGCGGAATGATGGGACTTGCCCATTTCTCAAACTTATCTTCGGTCATACGGCGGCGAATTACCAGTGCAACGCGCTTTTCATAAACATAATGTGCGAGCAGATTGTGCTCGTAGATATCGTCGTTGTGCGGGTAGGTGAAAAAGTCGGTCATGTAGTGGCAGATTTCGCCGAGATCGACCGACAGCTCGCGTCCGTTGGTACGCCCGATGGTATACTTGTGCGTAAAAGTGCGGATTTTTTCCATCACCTCATCCATCATAATGGACGGGTTATGGCGTTTGGTGAGGTAAGTACCGGTCAGATCCGGTTTCAGATTGCCGTAAATAAAACCGCTCTGATCAAAGGTCACGCCGCAGGTCTGCTCAACGTAATCCATCAGCAGATTTGCAACGCGAATGTGGGATACGGAATCCATTTATCAGTCCTCCAAGACGGAACATATGTTAATACTAACAGTAAATATTAAATTAACAACTTCTTAACACCCGAAAAGCATCCTCTCCGCTTTTCACGATTAAAGCTAGTATAGCACACTTTTTGCACATTGTCTCGCTTTTTTGAAAATTGTAACGCAAACAACACAGAATGTTAACAATTTTGCGGATTATCACAATTTAAGTTGCATTAAATTGGTTATCTTGCCCGGTATTGCTCGCTCTTGAATTTGATTTTGCCCTCAAGTGCCTTGCGCAGACGTGCACACATGGCTTCCCTGTCCTGATTGAGCGTGCCCGCCAGATTAACGTAGTTAGACGCGTGATTTGCACGGAAAACACTGCCCTCAGAGTCGATATGCTCGAGCAGGATGAGAGTTTCGTGCGCGATTTCAATCGGGTTCATCAGGTAGAAACGGCCCTCCTGCCAGTCGCGCATGAGCGGTGTCGGCAGCTCAAACAGCAGGGTCAGCAGGCCAATGTACTCCGGCTTCATGCGGGAGAGTGCTTCTGCGGTCTTGATGGCGTGCTCCTCGCTCAGCTCCAGCGAGCCGAGACCCGCAATGCAGGTAACGGACAGCTTCATGCCGGCTTCCTTGACCATCAAACCCGCACGAACGATCTCATCGGCGGTTTCGCCCTTGTTGATGCGGCGCAGTACCTCATCCGAGCCGGATTCCAGACCCAGATAGATCATCTCCAGACCTAAATCGTGCAGCATGTTCAAATCTTCCTGCTTTTTGCACAGAATGGACGCCGGAGAGCCATAGCTGGTAACGCGCTCACACTCCGGAAATACCTTCTTGATGTAGCGCAGGATTTCGGCCATGTGCTCGGGACGGCACATCAGCGCATCGCCGTCTGCCAGAAAAATACGGCCGACACGGCGGTACATGCGGCGTGCTTCATCAAAATCAGCCTTGACCTCCTCCAGCTTGCGTACGCGGAAACGCTTTTCCTTGTACATATCGCAGAAGGTGCACTTGTTATGGCTGCAGCCGATGGTGACCTGCACAATCAGGCTGTATGCCTCAGAGGGCGGACGAAAAACTCTGCCTTCGTATTCAATCATGGGTAAAAACTCCTTATTTTAGCTATTTGGATAAACAAAACGGACGGAGTATTCCGTCCGTTTGCTGGTAACATTGGGTTAGTCCTCTTCGGCTTCCGGCTCTTCCTCGGCCTCAGCCTGCGGCTCCTCAGCCGCCGGTTCAGCTGCCTTGGGCGCATCGTCAAATGCGTCCTGATATACCGAAGTATCCGCACACTCCTCTGCGCATGCGCAGGAGGCACAGTCGGACTCGGCACGCATCATTTCCTCCAGCTCATCCATGGCCTTCAGTTCAGCCTCGTGGTAAACTTCCTCTTCACGCTTTTTCTGAAGCATGACAAGCGCTGCGGTAGCACCGGCTGCACAGGCAAGGCTGGTCAGCAGCAGACCTGCTTTCACCTTGGTAGAATTTTTCACGGTATCCACTCCCTCTCAAATGATGCGGAACTATTGTCATAATAAAAATCAATTAAACAAAATACAGCGTAAATGCCGATTAAGTGCTTTGCCTATACTTTACCATACGGACGGGGTAAAGTCAATGCTAATGGCACATTTAGCCGAGCTCATAGGCGCGCTTAATGCATTTATCGCAGGCTTCCGACACGATTCCGTACAGATCGCGGTCCTCAAGCACCTTCATACCCTCAATGGTGGTGCCGCCGGGCGAGCACACCGCGCGGATCAGCTCTGCCGGCGTCTTATCACGGCGCAGCAGCATTTTGGCCGAGCCGATCATGGTCTGACAGATGAGCGTCAGCGCGTCGTCCTCGTTGATACCGTGCTGCTTCGCGCTCTGCACAAACGCGTCCGCATAGGCATACAGGTACGCCGGAGCCGAACCGGCATACGGAATGACCTCGTTGAGCATGTTCTCCTGCTCAAACGTGACGGTAACGCCCATGGTGTTGAACAGTTCGCAGAGTTCGGACAGCTGCTTGTCGGTTGCGGCCGCATTCTTAACCAGCTGGGTTGCGCCCTCGCCGAGCATAAGCGGTGTGTTCGGCATCACGCGGATCATTGCGGTGTCCGCGCCGAGCGCACCCTCCAGCTTGGCGAAGGTCACGCCTGCGGCAATGGATACGACAAGCGGCTTTTCCCCTTCAAATTTCGCCAGATTCGGCAGGATTTCGTCGAAATTCTGCGGCTTGACGGCCAGCAGCACGATCTCGCTTTCTGCGTAGACCTCGGTATAGTCACCTGTGACGGCGTAGCCCTTGGCTGCATGAGCGGCGCGTTTTTCCTCGCTGCGGTTGAACATCAGAACCTGCTCAGGCGTGAAACGGCCTGCGCGCACTGCGCCTTCCGCGATGGCGGTACCCATGTTGCCGGCACCGAGAACACCGAATTTGTATTTTTTCATGTCAATACACCTCATTTATGGTTTATTTTCATATATGCTTAAATGATAGAAAGCAGCCCGCTCTGCGGAGGGAATGCTGCCGTTTCTTTCAAATTATGGCAGATAAAACGATCATATCCGATAAAAGATATTATAGCACAATGGACTTTTCCTGCAAACAGCTTGTGAAAAACTTTCGGATATGGTACAATAAAAATACTTTTATTTCATTATGGCTGTCATTTCGAACAGGCTAAAAGATATTGTATGTAAGGGAGTAAAACACAAAACATGGAACAAAAAAAGAGAAGCAGCTTCTCCAGCCGAATTGGTTTCGTGCTGGCGGCGGCAGGCTCGGCGGTAGGTCTGGGCAACCTTTGGCGATTCCCCTATCTGGCGGCACGGTACGGCGGCGGTATTTTCCTGCTGGTGTATCTCATTCTCGCGCTGACGTTCGGCTTTTCGCTGATGATTACCGAGATTGCCATCGGACGAAAGACCCGTCTGTCTTGTATCGGTGCGTACAAGGCGCTTGATAAGCGGTTCGGATTCCTCGGCTGGCTGGCGGCGTTCGTGCCGTTCATCATCACGCCGTATTACTGTGTTATCGGCGGATGGGTTATGAAATACCTGTTCACCTTTATCAGCGGCAACGCACTGGAGGCGGCCGACAACGGCGGATTTTTCAGCAGTTTCATTGGCTACGATGCGGGTTCGCTGTCCTCGACGATTTTCAGCTTAAATGGACCGACCCCGTGGTTCATCCTGTTCGTGCTGGCGACCACCATTGTCGTTATCTTCGGTGTTGAAAAGGGTATCGAGAAGGCGAGCCGTATCATGATGCCGATTCTCGCCATTCTGGCGATCGTTATCGCAATCTACTCGCTGACCATTCCGGGTGCACTGCAGGGTCTGAAATATTATATTCTGCCCGATTTCTCGCAGTTTTCGGTATCTACCGTGCTTGGCGCGATGGGACAGATGTTCTACTCGATGTCGCTGGCAATGGGTATTATGATCACCTACGGCTCCTATATGCAGAAGGAAAATCTGCTTGAGCACTCTGTCACCCAAATTGAGATTTTCGACACGCTGTTCGCGTTTGTGGCCGGTCTGATGATCATTCCGGCGGTTATCGCGTTTAACGGCGGCGATCCGTCTCAGGTAAACAGCGGTCCGGGTCTGATGTTCATCACTCTGCCGATGGTATTCGACTCCATGAAGTTTGGCACCATTATCGGCGCAGTATTCTTCCTGCTTGTGCTGTTTGCGGCGCTGACCTCCTCCATTTCGCTGATGGAAACACTGGTTTCCGTGCTGATGGACAAGGCACACATGAAGCGCAAGACGGCTACCATCGTTATTACGGCAAGCTGCCTGCTCATTGGCATGCTGTCCTGTCTTGGCTATGGTCCGTGGGCAACGATTACCGTTATTGGCATGCAGTTCCTCGACTTCTTTGACTTTATTTCCAACTCCGTGCTCATGCCGATCGTGGCGCTGCTCACCTGCATCCTGATTGGTCATGTAGTCGGCACCAAGGTCATCGCAAACGAGGTAAAGGAAGGCGCCGGTTCGTTCCACCGCGAAAAGCTGCACCGCGTTATGGTGCGCTGGGTGGCTCCGGTGATGCTGGCAGCGATCCTAGCCTCCGAGTTGGCAACAAAGGTATTCCACCTTTTCACTATCTAAAGGCAACACCGCACAATTAAAGCCGCGGCTCCTTGCGCAGGCTCCGGTCGCGCTGCCGCGGCGCTTTGCGGAAATTTTGCGCCCTGATTTTGGCTTCGGTTCCTTGCGCGAGTTCCGTCCGCGCTGCCGAGATTTCTTGCAATACGGCAAGTATTGCTGCAAATTCGCGCCTCATCAGTACGCAAAATTTGATCGCAAATCGCTCTTGTTCAATTATGCGGTATTGCCTAACACTCTCACAGGAGAAAACCAATGAAAACTGTAACCATTTACACGGATGGCGCGTGCTCGGGCAATCCGGGTCCCGGCGGCTGGGGTGCAATCCTGCAGTACGGTAAGGCGGAAAAGGAGCTTTCCGGCTCCGAGCCGTCCACCACGAACAACCGCATGGAGTTGCTCGGTGTAATTACCGCCCTCGAGACCCTCAAGGAGCCGTGCTCGGTCGATCTGTATTCGGACAGCAAATATGTTGTTGACGGCATTACCAAAGGCTGGGCCAAGGGTTGGCGTGCGCGCGGCTGGGTTAAAAGCGATAAGAAACCCGCAAAAAATCCGGAACTCTGGGGTCGTCTGCTCGATTTGCTGGATAAACACGAGGTGCGGTTCCATTGGGTCAAGGGTCACGCGGATAATCCGTATAACAACCGCTGTGACGAACTTGCCGTCGGCGAGTATCAGAAGTATAAGTAAAAGCAACACCTTCTTCACATTTGGTGAGGAAGGTGTTATTTTTTGCGTAAAAAGGTCTCTTTTACGCCGATATAGAGTAAAACTACACCGAAAGCACGCCGCAGCAGATCGGTGTCCACTCTTGCGGCAAGCAGCGCCGCAAGGACCGAGGTCACCACGCCTGCCGGTACGCAGCATTTGACCGCTTCCCTTTCGATGAGTCCGTTTTTGCGGTGCGAAATCAGCGCTGCAGGCGCACACGAGAGAAAATACAGCAGGTTGATGCCGCCCGCCTGATACTGCCCTGTCCCTTCAAAAAGTGTCAGATACAGCAGCAAAAGTGAGCCGCCGCCAATGCCAAAGCCGCTTAAAATACCGGTCAGCAGACCGATTGCGACCGCAAGTACCGCGCTCACAGCAGCAGGACGGCACGGATGCCGCCATAGAGAATCAACACGCCGAATGCACGGCGCAGCCAGTCCGCCTTTACCCTGCCGAATAGCTTTCCGGCCAGCACGCCGCCTGCCGCGCCGCCGAGCAGATACGGCACCGCCTGCGCAATCGGCAGACCACCCTTCAGCCAGTAAATGACCGCCGAGACCGCACACAGCGGGAAAATTACCGCGACTGAGGTCGCAAACGCGCGCTTCTGCTCCATGCCGCACCAGGAAATCAGCAGCGGTACGAGAAATAACCCGCCGCCCGCCCCGAAAAATCCGTTTGCTGCACCGGAAAGTGCACCTGTGACCGCATATTTCACTGAAATTTTCATAAAAGAAACCCTCCGGTGACAGTTTGCACCGAAGGGCTTGTTTTTATGTGTATTATTTGTCGGCTTCGCGCTCGCGTTCCTCTTCCTTTTTGAGCTTCTGCTCGTTGGCGTAAACACGGTTCTGCAGACGGCACAGCTCCTGTGCAAGCGGATCCGGCAGATTGACCTGGTCGAGTGCATACGCCGGAGACGGACCGACACGCTGACCGGCAATCTTGACAACGCGCGCTTTGATGCCGACAACCGTGGAATCCGGCGGAACCTCCTGCAGTACGACAGCATTCGCGCCGATACGGCTGTTGTCACCCACCTTGAACGGTCCGAGAACCTTCGCGCCGGTCGAAATGAGCACGTTGTTGCCAATGGTCGGATGACGCTTGCCGGTGTCATGACCGGTACCGCCGAGCGTTACACCGTGGTAAATCGTGCAGTCATCACCAATCTCGGCGGTTTCACCGATAACGATGCCCATGCCGTGGTCAATAAACAGGCGTTTGCCGATCTTGGCGCCCGGGTGGATCTCAATACCGGTCATATGCCGTGCAAACTGCGACAGTGCACGCGCAAGAAAGAAATGCTTGTGCGTGTACAGCCAATGCGCCTGACGGTGGTAAAACAGGGCATGAAAGCCCTGATAGAGCAAAACAACTTCCAATGTGGTGCGTGCTGCCGGGTCACGGTCCCGGATCGAGCGTGCATCCTCGAGCAATCCCTTAAAAATCATAGTATCCCTTCCAAACTTTAGGGGTATAAAGCAGTATATGCAATCGGAAGATAAAAGGTTCCGATTGCCGTTTATGATACTTGCATAAACGAACGATAGTATCATTATAGACTCTTTTCGGTGAAAATTCAAACACTACGTTGAATTCCGTGAAAAAAGTGGTATAATGTAAGAAGATTATGCTGAACGAGGTACGAAAATTATGAAAATTACTGTCATGGGACTGGGTTATATCGGCCTGCCGACGGCGATCACGCTGGCTGAGGCAGGTTTTGAGGTCTGCGGCTTTGACGTAAACAAAAAGACCATCGAAACCCTGCAGGGCGGTCATATCCATATTGTAGAGCCGGGTCTGCAGGAAGCCTTTGAAAAGGCTGTTGCACACGGTCATCTGCATTTTTCCGAAGAGCTTGGCAAGTCCGATGTATTTTATATTTCGGTGCCGACGCCGTTTTTTAAGGACGAGAACGGCAGCCACAAGGCTGATTTGCGCTTTGTAGAGTCTGCAGGACGTATGGCAGGCAAGGTGCTCGAGCCGTCCAATCTGGTCATTCTGGAGTCCACCGTGCCGCCGCACACCTCCGAGATGCTCGCGCGTGTACTGAGCGAGGAATCCGGCATTCCGATGAATGAGATTCACGTTGCACATTGTCCGGAACGCGTTATCCCGGGCAACATGATGTACGAGCTGAAGAACAATGACCGCATCGTCGGCGCCCGCACGCCGGAGGCTGCTGAAATGGCGGCATCCATCTACGAGAAGGTGCTTGAGAAGGGTGTCGTTCACAAGACCGACGACCTGACCGCCGAAATGTGCAAGCTGACCGAGAATACCTTCCGTGATGTCAATATCGCTTACGCAAACGAGCTGTCCGTTATCTGCGACAAGATGGGCATTGACGTATTTGAGCTGATCAAGCTGGCAAACTGCCATCCGCGCGTTAACATCCTGACCCCGGGTGTCGGCGTTGGCGGCCACTGCATCGCAGTTGACCCGTGGTTTATCTATGAGCAGTTCCCGGCGGAGGCTAAGGTTATCCTTGCGGCACGCGAGCGCAACGAGAACAAGCCGCACTTCGTCGCTGACAAGGTTGTAGCCAGAATGAAGAAGGTAACCGACACGGTCGGCGTGCTTGGCTTGTCCTACAAGCCGGACGTTGACGATCTGCGTGAGTCGCCGTCCATCGAGCTGTGCCACATTCTGCAGGAAAAGGGCGTAAAGGTTATCGCGTGCGAGCCGTTTGCCAAGGACACTGATGTGCAGAACATCCCGAACGTATCGTTCGAGGAGGTTCTCAAGGCAGATTATCTGGTCATCACACTCGGTCACACGCTGTTCAAGGAGAATAAGGACAAGATCGCAGAGAAGCCGTACTTCGACTGCGTTGGTCTGATGGAATAATTTCGCAAATAACAGAAAGCCGCCTGTCTGGGCGGCTTTCTGTTGTTTGAAGTAGGAATTAGTCGTTAGAAATGAGTCATTATGGGCGTTCTGCCGCTGAAATCCGGTTCATATAATGCGGAACAGGGGAGAGGTGGGATGCCGATGGACGATATCTTACAAGTAAATGAGCGGCTGCGCGGCCTGATATGGGGCGCGCCCATGCTGATTCTGCTGCTTGGCACCGGATTGTACTTCACGGCGGTGACCGGAGTTTTTCAGGTGCGGTACTGCATGCTCTGGCTGCGGAAAACACTGTTTTCCTGCTTTACCGGTGCTGCAAGACGGACAAGCGGCGGCGTTTCTCCGTTTGCGGCCATGTGCACTGCGCTTGCCGCGACGGTCGGCACGGGCAACATCGCCGGTGTGGCAACCGCGCTGACGCTCGGCGGTCCGGGCGCGGTATTCTGGCTGTGGGTAAGCGCATTTGTCGGCATGATGACCGCGTTCGCAGAGAACACGCTCGGCATGCTCTACCGTGAAAAGGGAAGCGACGGCAGCTGGCGCGGAGGAGCCATGCTGTACCTGAAAAACGGTCTGCGCAGTCCGCTATTGGCGGGAGCCTTTGCGCTGTTCTGTGTGCTGGCATCGTTCGGTATCGGCAACATGAGCCAGTGCAACTCAATCGCGCAGGGACTTTCCGGCTCGTTCGGCATACCGAGCGGGATCGTCGGCGCGGTGACAGCGGTTTTGCTCGGCGCGGTGCTTCTCGGCGGCCTCAAACGGCTGTCCCGCGTGACGGAAACACTCGTGCCGTTCATGGCGCTGTTCTACATGGGCGGCGCGGTCGTTGTGCTGTGGGTGCATCGAGCGAATCTGCCGCAGGCGTTCGCGCAGATTTGCTCGATGGCGTTCGATACAAGGGCAGGCGCGGGCGGCGTGCTCGGTTACGGCATGACGCAGGCCGTCCGGGCGGGTGTGTCGCGCGGCGTATTTTCAAATGAAGCCGGACTGGGCTCGTCCGTCATGGTGCATGCTGCCGCAGACGCAAAAGAGCCGTGTGAACAGGGGATGTGGGCGGTTTTTGAGGTGTTCTTCGACACGATTGTGATGTGCAGTGTCACCGCGTTCGTCATTCTCACGAGCGGGGTATACGACGTAAGTCGCTACGCGCTCGCGTCCGGAACGCCTTTGCTTTCTCAGCTGACAACCGGTGCACAGCTTACCGCAGAGGCGTTCTCAACCGTATTCGGACGGTTCGGCGGGGGCTTCGTTGCGGTGTCGCTCGCGCTGTTTGCATTCTCGACCCTGCTCGGCTGGTCGTATTACGGGCAGCGTGCAGCGGCCTATTTGATGGGGGAGCGGGTAATCCCGGTCTACAAGGCGGCCTTTCTTCTGGCGGCGGCAGCGGGCTGCATGATGCGGCTTGAGCCGGTGTGGGCGCTCAGCGACACGTTCAACGGCCTGATGGCGCTGCCTAATCTGGCGGGCGTGCTGGCACTTCGGCGGCAGGTGATTGCGGAATGGTGTCGCTATAAACACGATTTATGACGTTAAACCATTGCAAGTTGCACAAAAATATCCTTTCGGACGGAAAAAACAGGATTAGCACTTGTAAATCCGGTTAAATCCATATAAAATAGAATGGAATTGCGGACATGATTTGTCTGTGTATAAGGGGGAAATAAGGAATGGACGTTACGGCAACTGTTTGGACACTGCTGCCGCCGATCATCGCGATCGCGCTTGCACTGATCACGAAGGAGGTTTACTCCTCGCTGATGATCGGTATTCTTTCGGGTGCGCTGCTCTATACGGGCTTCCATCCGCTGAAAGCCGTCGAGACGACTTTCACCATCATGGGCAGTAAATTGGGAGATAATATCAATATTTGTATCTTCCTTGTATTGCTCGGTATTCTGGTTTCACTGATCACAAAATCGGGCGCATCACGCGCATACGGTGAGTGGGCGGTCAAAACCATTCGCAGCCGGCGCGGCGCGTCGTTTGCGACCTCGTTCCTCGGAATGTTCATTTTCGTGGACGATTACTTCAACTGCCTCACCGTCGGCACGGTCATGCGCCCGGTGACGGACAAGTACAGCATTTCCAGGGCAAAGCTGGCGTACATCATCGATGCAACGGCGGCTCCGGTCTGCATCATCGCGCCGATCTCCTCGTGGGCGGCGGCGGTCGGCTCGTCCCTGCCGGAATCGAGCACGCTGGACGGCTTCTCGCTGTTCCTCAAGACCATCCCGTTGAACCTGTACGCGCTGCTCACGCTGGCGTTCCTCATCTGGCTGATGGCTGCTGATTTCGACTTCGGCCCGATGAAAAAGTACGAGCTTGCGCATAAGGATGATGATCTCTCTCTGATTGAGGAGACTCACGTTGTAGCCGGCTCGGGCAAGGTTTACGACCTGATCCTGCCGATCAGCGTACTGATCGTGCTCTGCATTGCGGGCATGCTGTACACCGGCGGCATTCTGGAAGGCGCGAACATCGTTGAGGCGTTCGCAAACTGCGATTCTTCCACCGCACTGGTGCTCGGCTCGTTCTTCACGCTGCTGTTCACCTTTGTGCTGTACATTCCGCGCAAGGTTCTGTCCTTCGGTCAGTTCTGCGAGGCGTTTACCGAGGGCTTCAAGGCAATGGTTCCGGCCATCCTGATTCTGACGCTCGCGTGGACGCTGTCCGGTGTGTGCCGCGACGAGTACCTCAACATCGGCGGCTTCGTATCCTCTGTGGTGAATGCGGAATCCACCATCGGTATGTTCATGCCGGCGGTATTCTTCCTCATCGCGCTCGGTCTGGCCTTTGCGACCGGTACCTCCTGGGGCACGTTCAGCATCCTGATTCCGATTGCTATTGCGGTATTCGGCGATGCACCGTCCACCATGCTGGTCATGACCGTGGCAGCCTGCCTGTCCGGTGCGGTCTGCGGCGACCACATCTCGCCGATTTCGGATACGACCATCCTCGCATCCGCAGGTGCACAGTGCAACCACATTGATCACGTTTCCACGCAGATGCCGTACGCGCTGATGATCGCGGCGATGAGCTTTGTCGGCTTCCTCGTCGGCGGTGTGACCGGAAACGGCATTCTGGCGCTTGGCGTAGGTGCGGTACTGTTGGTGCTCACTATTGCGGTTATTACCGCACGGCAGAAGAAAAAGGCGTAACAACGTCAATTAAAGTCGTAAAATTATGCTCTCCCTTCGGGGAGAGCATAAAATTGCAAAAAAAACCATTTTATCCGGCCAAAACCGGATAAGCAGACTCCCGAAAGAAGGTATCCCGTTTGACCACTGACCTTACCGTCGGAAAAACGTCACAGAAGCTGTTCTGGTTCTCGATTCCGCTGCTGCTCAGCGTCGCGTTCCAGCAGTTGTACCAGATGGCTGACTCCATCATCGTAGGCCGTTTTGCCGAAACTGTAGAAGCCGGTGAGCTGGCGCTGGCCGCCGTCGGCGCCAGCTATCCGATCACACAGCTGTTCGTTGCGGTCGCAACCGGTATCAACATCGGTACTGGCGTGCTCGTCTCGCAGCTGTTCGGCGCAAAGCGTTATCTGCGCATGAAGACCGCCATCTCGACCGCACTGCTCACCACTACGGCGGTAGCGCTGCTGCTGACGCTGATCGGCGCTGTCGGCACGACGGGCATTATGAATGCGCTGTCCACGCCGGAGAATATCTTTGCGGACGGCTCACTGTATCTGCGCGTGTATGTGTTTGGTCTGCTGTTCCTGTTTATCTATAACGTGTGTACGGGTATCTTCAATGCCATGGGCGACAGCCGAACGCCGCTGATCCTGCTTGTACTGTCCTCGGTCGGTAATGTCATTCTGGATATGGTATTTGTTGCCGGTCTGCACTGGGGCGTTGCAGGCGTTGCATGGGCGACATTTATTGCGCAGGGCGCGTCCGGTATTCTGGCGTTTGTGCTGCTGCTGCGCCGCGTGCGCTCGTTTGATACGGGCAACCATTTCGTGCTGTTCGCACCTGAAATGCTGCGCCGCCTGACCAACTACGCCGTGCCGTCTATCGCACAGCAGAGCTTCGTATCGGTCGGCAATGTTGTCATCCAGTATTACATCAACCTGTGCGGTGCGACCGTCATCGCGGGCTTCTCGGCGGCAAACCGCGTCAACCAGTTTGCGCTGACCTGCTGCATGTCGTTCGCTTCGGGTCTGTCGAGCTACGTTGCGCAGAATATCGGCGCCCGCAAGATGGACCGCATCGGTCCGGGTCTCAAATGGGGTGCGGTGTATTCGCTCGGCCTGTCCGTGGTGTTTATGGCGATCTATCTGCCGTTTGCGAACAAGATCATCAGCCTGTTCGTTCCGGCGGGCAGTGCCTCCGGTGTTATTGATGTCGCACGAGGCTACCTGTTCACGGTTGTGCCGTTCTATCTGGTCGTATGCACCAAGTTCGTATGCGACAGCGTCCTGCGCGGCGCCGGCGCAATGCGTCCGTTCATGGTAACGACGTTCTCCGACCTGATTATCCGCGTGGTGCTGTCTATTGCACTGTTCTATGTGGTCGGCAATGAGCACGGTATCTGGCTCAGCTGGCCGATCGGTTGGTTCCTCGGCTCGGGTCTGTCGGTGTTCTTCTATAAGTCCGGCGCATGGAAAAAGAATCTGCCTACATTCTAACCGGCCGTAAAATTGTAAATGAAAGGGTTTCCCATCGGGAAACCTTTTTTCATGCCTGTTTATTAAGAATCTGCATAACGACACGGCTGACAATTTCTCGCTTTAGGGCAGGGCCTTTCTGCATTTCATTCCCCTAAAACTGCATTTCGTGAAAAAGACGTTCCGGCTGATCGAAAATCTGCTATGGTATAAGCACAGCAGACAACGCGGAAGGCGCGGACAGCACCGTCGAGTAACGGCTTCGATACCGGCTGGCGAATTGCAGGGTCGCAACTTCCGCAATATGAAGAACAACTCCTCATAATTGAGTACCCCGCCGGATGGAAAGCGAGTATAATTCCATTCGGCGGGGTACTGTTTTGCACGGAAAAAACGAGGCGCGCATGCCGTTCACAGGAATGGTGGGAGCACCGGGGTTTTGAAATTGCGTGACGATTGCGACTCTGTGTGATATGATGGAGAAAAACAGCAGGAGGCGTTTGGGTGAGGATACTTTTTATCTGCCACGGCAACATATGCCGCAGTCCGATGGCAAAATATATCATGAAGGAATTGGTAAAGCGAGAAGACGTCGCGGATGACTGGGAGATTGAATCGGCGGCTGTCAGCCGTGAGGAGATCGGCAATCCGGTGTATCCGCCGGCGCGGCGCAAGCTGCTTGAGCAGGGAATCCCGTGCGGGCAGCATGCGGCGCGGCAGATGACGCGCGCAGATTATGATAGGTTTGATTTGCTGATTGGCATGGACCGGTCCAATCTGCGCACCATGCAGCGCATTTGCGGCGGCGATCCGGACGGCAAGCTGTATTTGCTGCTGGATTTTACCGACCGACAGGGCAAAGAGGTCGCTGACCCGTGGTATACCGGCGATTTTGATGTTGTATGGGAGGATTTACTGGAAGGGTGTCAGGCGCTGCTGAGGGAATATAGGTAAGAAAAAAGGAAACCCGGGTGGGTTTCCTTTTTTGTTGGGGGTTACTCGATGATTTTACTGCCGCCCTTGTTGACTTTGAGCGTCATATCTTTGTAACCATCGGCATAAATAACCAGAATGTTCTCGGATTCGGAAAAGTCCTGCGAGTAAAATTCGATGTATTTATCGGTAGAACTTGATTTTACATTATATTCTCCGGTTTTAATCCACCAACTGGAACTATCCATCGGAGAAAGTGTTTTACCATTCAGCGTAATTTTGGTAATACTGTTAAGGTAAGGCTCTGCGGCTGCATTAGAACCGCCCTGATCGAAATAGAGTGTACCACCATAATTGAAACCCATGTTACTGGGATAATCTTTTTGAGTAGTTTCGCCTGCGTTACCGTTGCCACCGGGATTGCTACCGGAATTATTGCCGGAGTTGCTGTTATCATTGTCAACCAGATTGCCGTCCTTGGTGATGGTAACCGTCAGTTCCTTATAGCCGGTAGCGGTGATGGTAACGATATTGTTGTCCTCGGTGAAAGCGGAGTTACCGAGAGAAATCAAGCCATCGGTAACTGCAATAAAATACTTATTGTTGTTCCATACAGAACCAGAGGTGTAAGAAGTTGAGTTTACTTTAATTGAAGTAATGGCTTTCATGTAATCGTCATTATTCATGCCGAAGGTAATCTTGAAATCACGGGAGAAATCTTTTTCAGCACTTGTCGGAGTCGGTGCATCCTTAGTGGTGACCTCAGTATTACCAGAGTTATCCTTAGCCTTTACTTCAAAGGAAACGGTCTGCTCAGTGTAATAATCCGGAGCCAGAGTCAGCGTGTAGGTACCGGTTGCATTGTTAAACTGCGTCTCTTTAAACAGGTTTGCACCAATCGTCAGCGTATTGCCGTTGACCTTCCAACCAAGATTAGAGCCTTCCTGACCATCCGGCAGTACATTGCGAGTCGTGCCATCAGGACCGGTCATGCGAACAGCGGTATTCTTATTCAGATACTTGAAGAAATCGCAAACGCCATCTACATGGTCTGCGCTGTTGCAGGTGATCGTAACATCATTGCCGAGTTCAATCGACTTCGGTGCAGACAGAGAAACAGTTTCCTGTACTTTATTTACCGTCAGCGTCAGCTTAACCGGCTGATAGTTTTCTACAACAAGCTTCAGGTCATTATCACCCAGTTTCAGCTTATCAGCCTTGATGGTGATGGTGTTCTTCTCGGTGTCGATGGAGTATACGTCCTTGCTCAGCGCCGAGGTGGTATTGAGGTAAAGCTGGCTGTTGTTATCCTCTTTCAGCTTTTCCAGATATGCCGCTGCCTTGCTGCCGGAAACGAGCAGAACTGCGTCCTTACCCTCATTTACTTCGCTGATGGACTGGTAGCTTGTCTGACCGTCCTTGGTCACTTCCTTGACCAGAGTCAGGTCAGGAGCTGCGGAAGAGGACGCCTCGCTGAACGAAGTCGTTTCGCCGAGCAGATTATCCTCCAGCACCTTCTTTACCGCATACGGACGGTTGCGTGTGGTTTCTGCGTTCTCAGAGGTGACATACTCCGCAAAGGTGAGCAGCTTGTCCTCGGTGCGCGCGGTGTTTGCGGCAGCGAAGAAGCCTGCGCTGGTGTAAACCTTATCTGCGCCTTCATAATAAACCGCGTCATGGAGCATATTGTCCCAGCGCTCGGAGATAGCGGCTGCATTGGCGTTGTCCAGACCCAGTTTTTCCACGATCTTCGCGTTGGTCAGCAGGTCGGCGCTGAATACCAGATTTGCGTTCATGGTGTTGCTGCCGCCTTCAGAACCGGAATCCGAGGAGGCACCGCCGCCGCCGCTGGTCGCTGCGGAAAGCGCGTCTACGCCTGCCGCTGCGGCACGCGCCGCCGGAGAAACCGACTGCTTATCTGCACCGTAGGCATAGAAGGTCTGGGAGAACGACTTGAAGCCGTTCGCGTAGATGGTCAGCGTATACTTTCCGCTGTGCGTCAGATGGTTGGTAGTATCGTTATACAGCACGAAGGTATCGCCGATGAGATACCAGTCGTCAAACTTATTGAGCACCTGTACCTCGGAATCGCCCGCATACTGCAGTTCTACGCGGTAAATCGGCTGGGTGATGCCGTACAGCATATCCTTCACCGTAAAATGCGTGTTCACGCCGCTGTATGCGCCGGTATCGCTCAGCACCAGAGACGGCGTTTTCTCGTTTACCACATGGATCGGGAACAGCTCGGCATTGCCGTTCGATACCACGCGCAGCTTGTAGCGACCGTTCGAGAAGAAGTTCGACTGACCGAGCGGGACAGTGATGCACGCAACGGTAGCGCCGTCAACACCGTGCGGCAGCGCCTTGTTGAGGCTCCACTTCAAATTGCTATTGAGCACGCTGTTACTTTCATCGTCCTGCACGAGTACAACGCTCGTAATGCCGTCCACAAACGCCTTTTCCGCGTCGGTGCCGTTGGCATAGTTGAACATAAGCTGTACTTCGCCGGAAACTTGATAGAGATTATCGTCGGATTCGCTTAGAACAGCGTCCGGAGAGTAGAAACGTACCGAATTGGAGGCGGTTTTCAGGTCAATGGTGGTGTGGGTCGGATTATAGCGCACCTTACCGGCGGCGTCCTTGTTGGTCTGGTGATAATCCCAGACGTAAACCGGACCGTTTGCAAGGAAGTAGTAATCGACTGGTACACCGGAAACGGTCGGCTTTACCGTGTTCTTGCCGCCGAGGCTGACGGTCTGGGTCTTGCCGGTGGTCTTATTGGTAACGGTCAGCGTGCTCGGGTCGAGTACGGTGGACTGCCACTTGACAATGCTGCCGTCGGTGGAAACCTTGGAGCAGCCGGCGTTGATTTCGGTGCCGTCAACGGTCAGTGTGCAGTTATCCAGCGTGTTGCCGTCCTCAAAGCGGACAACAACGAACTGACCCAGTGCGCCGAGCTGAACGGTGTTCATGTCGATGAGCTTGGTCTGCTCGGGTACGACCAGACTCTGCTGTGCAACCGAACCACCAGAGGATGAACCGCCGCCGGAAGAGGAGCCGCCGCCGGAGGACGAACCGCCGCCGGAAGAGGAACCACCACCGGAAGCTGCCGCGCCGACCGTCTCGGTTTTGCCTGCGGCAACCGATTTATTGCCTGCCTTGACGCCGGAAACGCCGTTTGCGGCAGTCACCTTGGTGCCGGTGGTGGTAACGGTTACGTTATCGGCGTTCGCCTTTACGGTTTCAACCTTGCCTGCACCGGTAATCTTTGCGCCTTCTGCGTTGACGTTGATGGAACCGACAGACGCGCCGCTGTTTACGGTAATGGCAGCACCCTGTGCGACTGTGATGCTGTCAACCGAGCCGGAAACCGCAATGTCGGTATTGGCGATAATGCCCTTGCCGGCCTTGGTGTCCTTGAAGGTTACACCGCTTTCGCCGCCGCGCAGTACAATGCGGCCGGTGACAGTAACACCCGTCAGGTCGATTCTGCTGACGCCGTCTGCAATGATAAGGTCGCCGTTGATGGTCTTGCCGGACAGGGAAACGCCGTTTTCACGCACAATAACGCTGCCGTCCACCGTGGAAGACAGAGAATCGTCTGCATCGGCGTAGGTGCTGGCCATCTCACTGATGACCTTGGCGAATTCTGCACGGGTGATGCTGTTTTTCGGGTTCAGCTTACCATTTGCACCGTTGACATAGCCGTTTTCAATCAATGCAGCTACACTGCTCCGTGCCCATGCAGAGACAGAAGCACCATCGGTGTAATTGTTCAGAACGGACGTATCGCCGCTTTCAAGTGCAAATGCACGCGCGAGGACAACAAAAGCCTCTTCACGGGTGATCGGCGCTTCGGGATTCAGTTTGCCGTTTGCACCCTGAAATGTGCGCATGGCAACGGCCAGTTCGAGATCATTATAATACCATGCGGAAGTGTTTGCATCGCTGTAAACCGACAGATCAGATGTTTTGCGAGCGGCAAAGGCACGGTTGACGATAGCAGCCATCTGGGCACGGATCAGCAGGCCGGAGCTGTTAATCTGGCCGTTTGAGCCGTTCAGCAGGCCGTTCTGTACAGCGCTGCGCAGTCCAGCTGCGGACCAGTCGGTTGGGAAATCGGTAAAATCTTCAGGCGAGGTAGCGAATGCATTCGCTGGCAGGAGCATAGCTCCTGCCAAAAGCATCGCAAGGGTACGTTTTTTGTTCAAGTATATTTTCCTCCTTGTTGTTAGACTGGGCTAACCATACCGGTAAAAAATTTCCTTTCCATAGGAAAGGAGCGTGATCACAATGAGTTATCATACGCTAACTCATAAGTAGGTAATAAAATATCATAAAGATTTTGTGTTGTCAAATCCTGATATTTACAGGAAAGAACGCCCGCATCACATAAACAACACAAAAAGTACACAAAATCCTGCAGTGAGTTAGGAGAAGCTAACTCTGGATGTGATTTTTGATAAAGGAAAAATTTTTTGTATGTGCGATACATATTGTTTACAGCGGAAAAGGCACAAAGTAGCACATAATTTCTGTGGAAATGATAAAAATACGGTATAGAAGTTAGTAATATGCGATAAAGATTACAACTGAATATTGAAATATCATAGGGAAGATGGTGCGCTGCATTATTTTCCGTGCTTGTCGGCGTACAGCGGCAGGTGATGTTTTATTTTCAGGGCATTTGTACAGGGGAGACATATTTATATAGGTATGTATAGAGTGTACAAATTTCCTGTAAAATATTTTTTTGAAAAAGTTGAAGAAAAGTGTTGACATTAGGCGTATACTGCGGTATACTAAATAAGCTGTTGATGAGCGGTTAAGAACAACGAA
>NZ_JAQEHY010000001.1:360760-374314 GCF_027665985.1 Butyricicoccus sp. AM78-15b2TA | reverse complement strand
GAAAAATGCTGACTATACGACTTTTTCGACAGACTGAAAGAGACGCGAAAGCGTCTCTTTTTTAGGAATGGAAAATGAAATTTGGTTATCGTTCTATCATCACGTTCATTCTCCATTCTCAATTTTCAATTATTCCCTGATTTTCTGCTCGGTTTACTTATCCGAACAATTGTGCTATACTATATACTAACAAAGTATTCCCTCCGTGCATAGGCTGATAGCAGGAGGGAACGCTCATGTCTGTTTTTCTGCAATCGGTTCTGGCGGTATTTGCCGCGGTGGGATTTTACACCGTGCTGCACACGGTGTACGAAATCGTCTCCGCGCGGCTGCTGCGGCTGCACGGCTCGGCGGAGCTGACGCTGTACGGCGACGGCTGCGATGCCGTCAGCGAACACCTGATCCGCGCGGCACTGCGCGTGCGGCGGCAGTATTTTCCCGGTCTGCTGATCACATTTGTCGAAATCGGCAGCGGACAGGGACAGAACATCGCCAAGTACATGGCGGCACGGCAGGACATAACCTATCTGGAATGACAAGTTGGGACGGTGGGACGTTGGACGAAAGAGAATATTTGATCGTGCGCGGCACGGTGCAGCAGATCGTTTACTACAACGATGAAAACGGCTACGCCGTGCTGCGTCTTGCTGCGGAAAACGGAGCTGAGGTCACGGCGACCGGCACGTTTCCCAACATTGGACTGGGTGAGGAGGTCATTCTGACCGGCTGCTGGGTGACGCACCCGACCTACGGCGAGCAGTTTGCGACCGAGGCGTTTGAGCGCCGGCTGCCGACTTCAGTGCGCGGCATCGCAGAGTACCTCGGTTCGGGGCTGATTCGCGGCATCGGTCCGCGGCTGGCGGCAAAAATTGCGGAAAAGTTCGGTGAAGACACGTTTGACATTCTTATGCACGAGCCGGAGCGTCTGTCGGAGCTGCGCGGCATTACCGACCGCAAGGCGAAGGAGATCGGCCGTCAGTTCACCGAACAGAGCGAAATGCGTCTGCTGATGGACTTCCTGAGCGAACACGGCCTGCCGGTCGCGCTCACGCCGCTGCTGTATAAGCGCCTGCACGAAAGCGCCATCGACGCGCTGTGCGAGAACCCGTATCTGCTGTGTGACCCATACTATGATGTGGATTTCAAGCTGGCGGACGGTCTGGCGATGGAGCTTGGGCTGTCGCTGCTGAGCGATGAGCGCGTGGACGCGGGCATTCTGTATACGCTGACCTTCAACCTGAACAACGGCCACACGTTCATCCCGGTGGAGAAGCTGCTGTACGCGGTATGCATGCTGCTGAGCGACGATGACGTGGTCGTGGATGAGGACCGGGCGCTGCACGGCATTGCCCGTCTGGAGGAAAAGGGGCGGCTGGTGCGTGAGCACATCGCGGACCGCGACGCGGTCTATCTGCGCGACATGCATGACGCGGAGGCCTATCTTGCCGAAATGCTCAGCTACATGGCAGAGCGCAATTATGAGTACGATTTTGATGTGGATGAGCTGCTTTCCGCGCTTTTGGAGAGCAGTGAGTTCACTTTTTCCGAGAAACAGCAGCTTGCGATTTCAACGGCTGCACGCAATGGTCTTGTTATCCTGACCGGCGGCCCGGGCACCGGCAAAACGACTACGGTGCGCGGCATCCTGCAGGTGTTTGAGGCACTGGGACTGGACACGCTGCTCGCCGCGCCGACCGGCCGCGCGGCAAAACGTCTTTCCGACCTGACCGGCATGGAGGCGAAAACTATTCACCGGCTGCTCGAGGCAGGATTTGCGGGCGGCGGACGCACGGTGTTTGCCCGCAGTGTGACCAATCCGCTCGAGTGCGACGCGGTCATTCTGGACGAGGTGTCCATGGTGGACATCACGCTCATGCAGGCGCTCATCAATGCGCTGCCGCACGGTGCGCGGCTCGTGCTCGTCGGTGATGCCGATCAGCTGCCGCCGGTCGGTCCGGGCAACTTCCTGCGCGACCTGATCACCTCACATCGGGTGCCGACCATTCAGCTGACTGAGATTTTCCGTCAGGCGCAGCAGTCGGATATCGTTATGAACGCGCACGCGGTCAACGCGGGTGAAATGCCCAGGCCATCCGGCGCGGACGGCGACTTTTTCATCATGAAACGGGCGGATCCGGCGTCTGTTATCGAAACGGTGGCACAGCTTTGCGCCCAGAGATTGCCCAAGCACTACGGCTTCACTCCTGCACAGATACAGGTGCTTTCGCCTGCCAAGCGGCACGGCAGCGGAACCATTCCGCTCAACCGCCGTCTGCAGGAGGCGCTCAATCCGCCGAGTGAAAGCAAGCTGGAAAAGCGCTTCGGAGACACCATTTTCCGCGAGGGCGACCGCGTGATGCAGGTGCGAAACAACTACGACATCGTGTGGGAAAAGCAGGGGGACGACGAGCAGGGAACCGGCGTGTTCAACGGCGACGTTGGCGAGATCATCCGCATTTTTCCGCAGCAGGAGTGCATGGTGATTCGCTTTGACGACCGCATTGCGACCTACACCTTCGATATGCTGAACGAGCTGGAGCTGGCGTATGCCGTTACCGTACATAAATCGCAGGGCAGCGAGTTTGACGCGGTGGTGCTCGCTCTGTCGGACGGTCTGCCGCGCAAGCTGCTTACGCGCAACATTCTCTACACCGCGATCACACGCGCGAAGCGCCTGCTTGTTATCGTCGGCAGTCAGGATGTGGTAGCGTATATGGTAAATAACAACCAGAAGGGCAGACGGTACAGCGCGCTGAAAGCCCGTCTTAGATTAGCCGATACTCAGTAAAAGGTGCTGATAAAATGCAGAAGAAAGAGAAAAATACCCGCAAGGGATTTACGCTGGTGGAATTGATTGTTGTGCTGGTCATTCTGGCGATCCTTGCGGCGTTTATGATACCGGCGCTGATACAGTACATCGAGAGAAGTCTGGAGGCATCCGACCTTATCGAGGTACGGGCGGCGTATATCGATGTGCTGGCTGCGGTTACGGAGCAGGACAGCGAAAATATGAGCAAGACGGTCAGGCTGAAGCAGAAGCAGGATGACTGGCAGTCGAGAGATCCCATTACAATTGCAGGCATTACCCATTCTAAGGCGCAAGGAGATACCGCGAACTGGAAAGGAATCCCTACCGCGGGCGGAGAATGCGAAGTGTACTATGACAGCGCAAAGGCTGTGATCGTGTTTGACTGGAAAGGCAAGAGCACAGCGGACAGCACGATCAACTGGGACGAGAAGCTGCACGGCATACTCGATAAGACCGGCATTTTGTCGAAACTGAACTATAATCAGTATTTTGAGATCGACTCGAAGTGTCCTAATTCCAGTATGGTGCCCCAGGTGAAGAAAGAGATCGGAAGCGACAGCCTGCTAAACAGGGGTACATGGGCGTTTCTCGGCAGTTCCACGAACGAGAGCAACCGCTATTTGTTCTGGACATCGGTCGATACAGATACCGTCGGTGCGGGCAAGCAGATACCGGTCATTGTCAGCCGGGCGAGCGGCGGCTATTACATCTCCGAAACGATTACCGCGGCCCGGAGCGTCAAGGAGGGCCAAAGCTATGTTGGCTATGTTGCGATTGCGGACCATATCAACAGTTTCAACACCTTTAAGGATTATACCACAGGAACGAAATATGACACGCTGGCGGAGGCGTATGCAGCCTATAAAAAACAGGTGGAAGACGATGTAAGATTCCAGCAGTATAAGAACACGCTGCCGGAGTGATGCCGTTTTCTCTGTCGAATTTTCGGTATTTGCCCCGGAGTCTTGCAAATGGCGCACAAAATCTGTATAATGGTAATACTGTCAATCCACGCGAACAGAGCGCGGAGAAAGGAATGAAATATGGCTTCTTTTCTGCAAAGAATCGCGAAAAAGATGTCGCTTTTTTCAAGCGATATCGGCATCGACCTCGGCACGGCAACCGTGCTGGTCTATGTAAAGGGCAAGGGTGTTGTACTTAACGAGCCGTCCGTTGTGGCGGTGGACAAAGTTTCCGGCAAAATCCTTGCCGTGGGCGAGGAAGCGCAGAGCATGCTTGGCCGTACACCGGGCAACATTGTCGCCATCCGTCCGCTGCGCGAGGGCGTTATTTCGGATTACGAGATGACCGAGCGCATGATCAAGGAATTCATCGCAAAGGTGCAGGGTATCCACCTGTTCAAGCCGAATGTGGTCATTTGCGTGCCGTCCATCATCACCGAGGTGGAGGAGCGTGCTGTCATTGATGCGGGCACGCAGGCGGGCGCAAAGCGCGTTTTTCTGGTCGAGGAGCCGGTCGCGGCGGCCATCGGCGCGGGCATCAACATCAACAGGGCCAACGGCAATCTGGTGGTCGATATTGGCGGCGGCACGACCGACGTGGCGGTTATTTCGCTCGGCGGCATTGTCGAGTCCACGTCCATCAAGGTCGCGGGCGATAAGTTCGACGAGGCCATTGTCAAGTACGTCCGCCGCAAGCACAATGCGCTGATCGGCGACCGCACGGCAGAGGAGATCAAGCGCACGGTCGGCTGTGTGTATCCGCGCAGTGAGGAAGCGATCATGGAGGTCAGGGGACGCTGTCTGATGACCGGTCTGCCGCGCACGTTTACCGTAAGCTCGAGTGAGATTCTCGATGCGCTCGAGGAGGTCTCCTCGGCGATCGTCGAGGCGGTGCACTGGGTGCTCGAGCGCACACCTCCCGAGCTGACCGGCGACATTTCCGCCAACGGCATCACCATGACAGGCGGCGGTTCGCTGATCTGGGGCTTCGATAAGCTGATCGCTTCCAAGACCGGCATTCCGACGCGCGTCGCGGACGAAGCGGTTTCGTGCGTGGCGTACGGTACCGGCAACTGTCTGGAAAACCTGTCGAAAATGCAGGACGGCACGATGAATCTGTCGCGGCAAAGACAAATGAAAGCGCGCTGACGCTTTATAGGGGGTATCCATACCCCTGTATGCAATTTGCAAGCAAATTGAAATTTTTAAGATTGGCTTTATTGTGGGGCAGGTGAATCTTGATGAGTAAAAACGTAGTTGCAACCATTCGAGAGGACGCACCGTTCGTACCGGCGGGACGCTATTACTTATTTTCCGAGCCGGCGGCGTGGACGCTGATGCCGACCGACGAGGGCAGCGGGCAGCTGCCGCTCACGCTGGACAAGGGCGCGTACACGCTTACCGCGGACGCGGCACTGACCGAGCCGGACGAAATGCAGGGCATGCTTCGTGTGTACAAGCTGCGCCCGATTGCGCTGACCCTGACCGACAGCAGCGGAAACCATGCCGCGCTTTCCGTGTCCTACGGCGCGGACAATCTTGCGGTGCTGCAAAGCTGGGGATTCGACTGCCGCAGTGCCGGTGAGCCGACGGACAAGCCTGCGGAAACCTTCACGGTTGCCGTTAAAAACGGCGGCGGACTGCTACCGAAGGGCAAGCTGGAGGTCTGGCGCGACGGTGATGCGCTGCGCTTTTTCCGTCGGGATAAGGGCCTCTACACGGGCAAGGGCAGCCTGCAGAGCGGTGAGTTGCCGGTTCGTTCGATTCGCTCGGTAAAAGCAGCGGGTGAAGTGCGTCGAGAGGCGTATCAGGTACACGGCACAGAGGGCGGTCTTATGACCGGCAGAGCGATCGCGATCGGTTCGGCGCTGGCACTTGTCTTTGGCTTGTTCGGTACACTTCTGCTGAATATTATCGGTCTGGTAATCGGCATCGTGATCGGCATAATCGTCGGCATTCAGACCAGTTTGCAGGAGGGTGAACCGGACCGTACGGAATACCGCGAGGTAGACGAGCGCAGCACAGCGGTAGAGATTGACGCACCGACAGGCGGTGCTGCAACTTTGTTCTTTGAACCGCAGGCAATGGAGAGCTTCGCTAAATTGCTGACGTTCGAGGAAATGCGCGGAGAAGCAAGGAAAACTGCACCAAAGGCGGATATGATCGACCAGTTGGAGCGGCTGGCTGGACTGCACGAAAAAGGGCACCTGACAGATGAAGAATTTGAGCAGGCGAAAGCGCGTCTGCTCGGGAAAATCTGAGGAATTTATGACCGAACAGGAAAAATATATGAAGGCCGCGCTCAAGCTGGCGCAAAAGGCAGCGGACGAAGGCGAAGTGCCAGTCGGCGCGGTGGTTGTCTGCGATGGCAAGATCGTCGGACGCGGACGCAACCGACGGGAAACCAAAAAAAACGCACTGCACCATGCAGAAATCGAGGCCATCGAGAAGGCGTGCAAAAAGCTGGGCGGCTGGCGGCTGCACCGCTGCGATCTGTACGTTACGCTCGAGCCGTGCCCGATGTGCGCAGGTGCGCTCATCAACTCGCGCATGAAAACCGTGTACTACGGCGCACCCGACCCGAAGGCCGGTTCGTGCGGCTCGATGATAAACCTGTTCGCACTGCCGTACAATCATCAGCCCGCGCTGGTGAGTGGCGTGCTGGAGCAGGAATGCGCGGACATTCTGCGGAATTTCTTCCGCGAGCTGCGTAAAAAACGGAAAGAAATCCGCAAAATCGAAAAATCCGCAGTCTCGGACGCGGAATGATAGCAATAATTGTCTAAATTGCTATACGAGAGTAAGTCATGCGTCTCGGACGCTTGATATAGTATGTAAATTAAAAGGGGTAAAAACAAGCAATGCAAAGAGAAAGACTCGGCTCGCGCCTCGGCTTCATCCTGCTTTCCGCAGGCTGTGCCATCGGCGTGGGCAACGTATGGAAGTTCCCGTGGATGGTCGGTCAGTACGGCGGCGGCGCGTTCGTCGTGTGCTATGTGCTGTTCCTGCTCATCCTCGGTCTGCCGATCATGACGATGGAATTTGCCATCGGCCGTGCGAGCCAGAAAAGTCCGGTGCGGGCGTATCAGGCGCTCGAGAAGCCGGGCAGCAAGTGGCATATCCACGGCTATCTGGCGATGATCGGCAACTACCTGCTGATGATGTTCTACACCACCGTGTGCGGTTGGATGCTGTACTACTTCTACCTGACGGTCAGCGGCCGATTTGTCGGCGCGACCGGTGAGCAGGTGCAGGCAGCCTTCCCGGAAATGCTCGGCAAGCCGGTGGTTATGACGGTCTGCATGGTTGCGGTTGTTGTCATCGGCTTTATGATCAACTCGTTCGGCCTGCAGGGCGGTCTGGAGCGTGTTACCAAGGTGATGATGATCATTCTGCTGGCCATCATGGTTATTCTGGCGATCAACAGCATCATAACCGAAGGCTCGGGCGAGGGTCTGCGCTTCTATCTGATTCCGGATCTCGGCCGTATGCAGGAGTGCGGCATCGCCAATGTTATCGTTGCCGCGATGAATCAGGCGTTCTTCACGCTGTCGCTCGGCATCGGCGCGATGGCTATCTTCGGCAGCTATATCGGCAAGGGCCGTGCGCTGCTCGGCGAGGCCGTCAATGTTGCGATTTTGGATACGTTCGTAGCATTTACTGCCGGTCTGATCATCTTCCCGGCGTGCTTTGCCTTCGGTGTGGCACCGGACAGCGGTCCGAACCTGATCTTCGTTACGCTGCCGAATATCTTTAACCACATGGCGTTCGGCCGCCTGTGGGGCAGCCTGTTCTTCGTATTCATGGCGTTTGCTGCCTTCTCGACCGTCCTCGCCGTGTTCGAGAATATCATGTCCTGCTGCATGGATCTGACCGGCTGGAGCCGCAAAAAGACCGCAGCCATCAACATCGTGCTGATGATCCTGCTGTCGCTGCCGTGCGTGCTCGGTTTCAATGTCTGGTCCGGCTTCCAGCCGTTCGGCGCAGGCTCGAATGTGCTCGACCTCGAGGACTTCCTCGTGTCCAACATCTGGCTGCCGCTCGGCTCGCTGTTTTACCTGTTGTTCTGCACCTCCCGCTACGGTTGGGGCTGGAAGAACTTCAAGGAGGAGGCCAACGAAGGCGGCGGATTCAAGGTCAAGGATAATATCCGCTTCTATGTAAGCTATATCCTGCCGATTATCGTGCTCATCATCTTTGCACTCGGCATTAAGGATAAGTTCTTCTAAAGAAATGCGAAAAGCACCGCGAAAGCGGTGCTTTTTTCGTATCCGGAGCAGTGATTGAGAATTGAAAATGGAGATTGACCCTGCGGTAAAGCAATGTGCAGATGGGTTGCACGGCGGGGCGCCCCAGTGTGGCTTCTCTTGCCCTTAGGGCAATTCACCTTGTGTTGCTCTACACGATATATGCTAATTATATATACCATAATAACACGGTACACCGCAGGGTGCGCCGACCCCGGCGCATCGCATCAAACAAATTGGCAGGTGCATAACCGTAGGGGCGGACATTGTTCGCCCTAAACACGTTTGATAGGGCGTTGCGTGGGCGCACAATGTGCGCCCCTACAGTAAAGTATTTCTCAGCAGATAAAATTCGCAGGTGCCGTCCGTAATAACGCGGAAACGAGTTGCGCAACACGGGTATCCCCCAGGGGACCCTCTCTTGCCCTTCGGGCAATTCACCTTGTGTTGCGCCTGCGGAGAGTAGCCGATATGTGTAGCAGTAGATTATCTGTGAACTGCGAATAGGCGGAGAAAGACACGCAAGAGTAACCCGACTGCCGTTTTCCTTTTCGAAGCGGTCGCCGGTCTCTGGTATGCGTCAGATTAGGAAACAAGGAAAAGGTAGGAGTTCAAAGAGGAAGGGCACTCATTTAATCCGCGCACGGCGCGGGAACAATGTTTAGCAGCCTGCGGGCAAACCGCAGGTGTCCCTTCCTTTTTGCCCACCGCCGCGGGTGCGGCGAACCTCCCAGCCAAAGGTTGGCTCCAATTTCGCATCCGATAGCACGCATATAAACCCCAATCCCGCATAAGCTGTTGCAAGAAGCAAAAAAAGGAGGCACCCGCCATGCAGGAGGAAAAAAGCGCAGTCTATACCGTAATCTTAGGCGTATGCCTGCTCCTGTGCCTGCTGATGCTGGGAAATATGCTGATGGGCAGGGCGGATACCGGAACGGCGCCTGCCGCACCTGAGGAGGGCGATGCAATGGAATTTCACATCACGGAGGACGATATCGCGTCTGTGCTGACCGAAGCGCTGCCGTTTCCGGTCGAGGGCACGGCGGTCAAAATCAGCCGTGACGGCACGATTGCCGTGACGGCAGCCGTAACCCGTCAAGCACTGACGGAAAGCAATCTGGTACCCGGCAAGCTGCGCACGGCGCTGCTGTTTCTGCCGGAGCGCTGCAAGCTGTACGGTGCGTGGAGCGCAGCTGTTTCAAACGGCAAACTCAGCCTTACCTGCCGGACCATCAAGCTGGAAGGCTTCACCTTGCCCGAGCAGACCGCTCAGGCACTCTCCGATGCGTTCGCCGCACAGTGGAATATCCGCATGGAACAGCGGGACTTCACGCCGCAGACCATACAGTGGCAGGATGGGGAAGCGGTGCTGCTGGGATAACCGCTCTCAATAGGCAAAAGAAAAATCCCTTCGGAAAACCGAAGGGATTTCTGGTATGTAACCTTACTCAAAAATTACGCGGCCTGCGCCCTGATAGCGGGTCGCATAGCTGCCGGTCAGCGACGAGTACTTAACCACATCGCCCGTGTTGGGTGCGTGAATAAACTGGTTACTGCCGACATAAATGCCTACATGGCTGATGGACGAGGTACTGCTGCCGAAGAATACCAGATCGCCCGGCAGAAGATCGTCGCGGGAAACACGGGTGGTTGCATCATACTGTGCCTGAGCGACACGCGGGATGGAGCCGACCGTGTTCTTGAACACATAAGAGGTAAAGCCAGAGCAGTCAAAGCCGCTCGGCGTGCTGCCGCCGTATACATACGGAACACCGAGGAACTGTGCAGCATAGTTCAGCACGCTCTGGCGCTTTGCGCTGATCGAGACAGAAGCTGCGGTGTTCGACGGGTTGATCGCCGTACCGGATGAAGCAGTTACGAGGTAGTCCGCACTGATGTAACCGGTCGTGCCTGCGTAGGATACCTTGCTCCAGCCGTTCGAGGTGCTCAGCACGGTAATAGCGGTGCCGTTCTTCAGCTCACCGAGAACGGTGGACGAGGTGCTTGCCGCAGAGCGGAAGTTTACGGTAGAGGAGCACTTAACTACTGCTGCCGTACCGGTGGACGCGGACGTGTTATTGGATGCCGAACCGGTAGTGGACACGTAATCCGACTTGATGTAGCCGGTCTTGCCTGCGTAGGATACCTTGCACCAGTCGTTTTCCGTGTCGAGAACGGTAACTGCGGTGCCGTTCTTCAGCTCACCGTAGCTGGTGGACGAGGTGCTTGCCGCCGAGCGGAAGTTTACGCTGGTGGAGCACTTTACCGTACCGGCGGTGCCGGTGGTAGAGGTTACGGTGTTCGACGGAGCGATGGCGGTGCCGGCGGAGCTGCTTGCGAGCGTGATATAATCCGGATGGATATAGCCGGTCTTGCCATTGTATGTAACCTTGTACCAGCCGCTGCTTACGCCGACTACATTTACCTTGGTGCCGTTCTTCAGCTCACCGTAAGAGGTGGACGAGGTGTTCGGCGCCGAACGGAAATTTACACTGCTCGAGCACTTTACAGTGCCGGTGCCGAGTGCAACGTCGGTTGCGGTGGTGCCGGTCAGGTACTCGCCGCTGACGTAGCCTTCCTTGCCGTTTACGGATACCTTGTACCAGCTGGAGCTGTTATTCAGTACCGCAACCGTGGTACCCTTGGAGAGGGTCGTGATCACTGCACCGCCGGGGGACTGACGCAGGTAAAGCGAATCTGCGTTTACCTTGGCCTGAAATACTGCCAGCGAGTTCGGCAGGACCATCGACATCGCAAGTGCACCGGAAAGTGCGAAGCGAGCGAGTTTTTTAGAAAAAGACATGAAATTGAAGCCTCCGTTTCAAAATGGGAGAAAACAGCCTTTACACTGCCGCAGAAAGCTGCGGGGAAGTCTTACTTCGTGTGCAGTGCTCTGCCGAGCCAGATGGATGCAATATCCATCGCTGCCCACATGCTGTTCTTCTCGGTTTTCTTGACGATACGCTCTTTCATACGTACGTTGGGATCGGTCTGCTGAAGCTGTACGGATACACGCTTTGCAACCGGCAGACCCTTGTAATCACTAGATTCGAGGATCTGCATCATAATGATGTGAGAGTCACTCATCGAGCCGTAATAGATGATGTTTTCCTTACGCATCAGCGGGTGACCCTTGTATTCCAGAAGGTTATTCTTCTTGGTGGTAGGCATTATCTGCACTCCTTATAGTTACAAAATGGTTACATTCCAAAGTTACATTACGGTTACAGTATAGCATGCTTGAACAGGTTTGTCAAACATTGTTTTGAAATTTCGCATTTTTGTGATAAAATAGAGCCTGTCAAACGCGAAAAAAACGCAGGAATCGACAGCGAAAATCCACAGCGGCCGCACGCGCACGAGAGTAAGGTTACAAACGCTGTAACCCAATCAAACACCATAGGCAACACCCCACAATTAAAGCTGCGGCTTCTTGTGCAGGCTCCGGTCGCACTGCCGCGGCGCTTTGCGGTAATTTTGTGTCCTAACTTCGTTGTAATTTCACGGTAATACATCAAGTATTACCGCAAAACTACGCCTCGTTAGTACGCAAAATTCCTCGCAAATCGCTCTTGTTCAATTATGCAGTGTTACCTATTATATATAGGCGTTCACAGAGCGCGTGTCGGGCCGCTGAGAGCAAAGGAATGTACATTTGTGAAATTTGCTTTTTTCACCTTGGGCTGCAAGGTTAATTTATTTGAGACGCAGGCGCTCAGTCAGCTGGCGCAGGTGCGCGGACATGAGATCGTGGATAAGGACGCGGACGCCGTGATCGTCAACACCTGTACGGTAACATCGGTGTCCGACCATAAGAATATCCGCGCGTTCCACAAGCTGCGGAGAGACAATCCGAACGCAGTTATCGCGGCGTGCGGCTGCTTTGCACAGACCGACCCGGAGCGTGTCCGCGCCACCGGCGAGATCGACCTCATCTGCGGTACCAAGGATAGGGCGCAGGTGATCGACCTGTGCGAGCAGGCCGTCAGCGGACAGGCTGTGCAGGTGCATGAGAGCGAGGACAGCGGCTTTGAGACTCTGCCTGCCGGCATCCCGCACGGCCGCACGCGCGCGCTGCTCAAGATCGAGGACGGCTGCAACAACTTCTGCACCTACTGCATCATTCCGTATGCGAGAGGGCGGGTGCGCTCTCTGCCGGTCGAGCAGGCGCTCGAGCAGACGGCGCGGCTGGCTGACGCGGGCGTGCACGAGATCGTGCTGACCGGCATCGAGATCGCGTCCTACGGCAAGGACTTCGAGCCGCAGGTGCCGCTCACCGAGCTGCTGGAGAAGCTGCTGACCGCGCAGCCGAACGTGCAGTTCCGGCTCGGCTCCCTCGACCCGAGGGCGGTGGACGATGCGTTTTGTGAACGGCTTGCCGGCTTTGCCAATCTCGCACGGCATTTTCATTTGTCTATGCAGAGCGGCTGCGATACCGTTCTCCGGCGCATGAACCGCCACTACACGAGCGAGGAATTTTACCGGTGTGTCGAGCGGCTGAGACGTGCGTTTCCGGACTGCTCGGTTACGACTGATTTGATTGTCGGCTTTCCGGGCGAGACCGAGGACGAGTTTGCGCAGACGCTGGCCTTTCTGGAGAGATGCGCGTTCGCGTCCGTCCATGTATTCCCGTATTCCGTGCGCGAGGGCACAAAGGCGGCCGCCATGCCGGGTCAGCTCGATCAGCAGACCAAAACCGCCCGTGCCGAGCGGGCAAAGCAGGTGGCAGAAACGCTCAGCATTGCCTATCGAAAGCAGTTTGTCGGCCGCACGCTGTACGCGCTGCCTGAGCACCCGACCGGCGGCCTGTGGGCGGCGCACGGACGCTACGGCTTTCCTGTATATATAGAGGATAAGGCGGAGAAAAATCATCCGGTCACCGTAAAGGTTATCGGTCTGTACAAGGACGGCGTATGGGCGAAAATTGAGAATTGAAAATTGAGAATGGAGAATGTGTAACCACTTTCGGCCTCTTACCATAGAATGTAATGAAATCTTTGATAGGAGGAAATGACAGTATGTGTTCTTCTAACGGCTTCTGGGGCGAAAATTCCTGGTGGTGGATCATCATCCTTATCATCCTGATCTGGGTATGCTGCGGTCAGGGCAGCGGCGGCTGCGGTTCCTGCGGTACCTGTGGTGATAATACCTGCGGCGGCTGCGGTAATTGCGGCAACTGCTGCTGCTGAGCAGCCGACATATCCGCAGAAGGGAGAGGCACCGCGTGAGCGGTGCCTTTTTCGTTTTCGCGGTATAGGGCAACCGGGGGATGCGAACCACGCAGGCGGTTTTTTCGGCACCGGCTGACCGGGGGATGCGAACTGCGTAAGCGTGTTCGCCCCTAACGGGCGGGAAGTTTTTCGCTGAACCTCAGCGGGGAGTGCGCCTACCCGGCGGGGGCACAAGAGGGTAGACACCTGCGGTTTCCACCCTCTGATTTTCTCCCCTTTCCCTTGGATAGTCTGGCGCAGATTGCCGACATGTGACCGCAGCGAAAAGGGGAACGGCAGAGGGGTTTTTTTACCGTAGGGGAGCA